>NZ_JBYTBB010000025.1:8215-69455 GCF_058788755.1 Lysinibacillus sp. FW301-JW8 | reverse complement strand
TATATTCTTCCCTCAAAAGTAAAGTAAAAGCATGTTACTCACCAACATTAAATGGATAGAATATTGGTACAATTCTATAGCTATTAACCTACATTTTATGCATAAAACTACTTTGTAACTTTACATAAAGTACTGCACTGCTTTCGCATAGAAAAATGTTATCAAAGCCCCATTTTTGCACAATATAATGATGGCTAAGACTTCAAACTTATCACTATACATTAGTGTGAAATGCCAATAGAAAATACGATGAGCAATGGTTGATTGGAGTGTAGACTGAGTGACTCCTCGGGGATTCAGCGTCACAGATGAGACCCTGGAGCGAGCATATTAGGAACGAAGGCTAAAGGCATCACGTCCTGTGATAACGCCTTCGTGACCAACCTCCTGTTGCCCCAAGCGGCTCATCGGACGCCCCCAGGAAGCTTTGCTCTGTGCGAAAGCGAAGCGACAGCAACAAAGCACTCAGTCGGAACGGAGATCAACCCCTCGTTTTGAAAAAGGGCTATATTTTTTAATTTGTCACCTTGATGTCATTGACATAATAGTATTTCAACAACATGCAGCGACTAGTAGATTCTAGTCGCTTTTTTTATGATTAACATTCATTATTTAATTATTAAAATTATTAATTTAATGATTATCGTTAAATTAATATTGATTTTCTCTCAGCTGTTTTATATGCTTAACATAAAGAAATAACCACGATTGATAAAAAACTTAAAAGCAGGAGGAAAAAATAATGATTATTAATAGTGCAATCAGTGCCATTATTCAAGTTATTTTATTTTCAGTAATACCATTAAGTTGGTGGTTTTTCACAGCAAGAAAGAAACAATCATTTTTATCATGGATCGGTATTAAAAAACCTGTCATCGAGAATAAAGGAAATTATTTTGTATGGTTTTTACTCACGATTTTTTTATTATTCGTACCGTCTTACTTAGTCGTCTTTTTTTATATAGACAGCTCACTTTTAGCATCAAATCGTTTTGCAGGACTTGGCTTTACTGCGATTATCCCCGCACTTCTCTACGCAATTATCCAAACAGGCTTGTCAGAGGAACTGCTTTTTAGAGGCTTTTTATTAAAAAGATTTGCACATACATTTGGTTTTCAGATAGGAAATATTGTGCAAAGCTTACTATTTGGTAGTATTCATGGATGGATGCTATTTTCTGTTATTCCTTTTGAAGTTGTTGTGTTAGTTGTGATTGTAACGGGATTAGCTGGTTATTTAATGGGGTGGATCAATGAAAAAAATTCCAATGGCTCCTTAATCACGAGCTGGTGTATCCACAGCGTGGGCAATCTGATTGTTTCCGTCTTCGCTATGTTTAACGTAATTTAGAGTTCTGGTATGTGATTATTTAAGATAGGTTTACAACTTGACCGTTTACACGATTAGCAGCCCTAATCACCTAGCTAATTTGCATTTCATCCTTATCAATTGCATAATAGCTTAGAGGTGTTAGGAATGAAATTTATCGAACAAATTGTGAAGGCGTGCTTGATTATCGGTTTAGTTTTAATGGGAGGGCGTATTCTTACCGTAATACTCCACTACTTTCATATAGCGTTTACTTCTTTTTTTGTTGATTATCATGTTGCATCCATAGTTATACTATTGATAGGAATTATAGGTACAGAGATATTTAACAGTCGAAAAAGGAAGGGGCGAGCATAAATGACAGAATGGCCAAAGGGTGTAGCGAAGCCTGCTATACGAGCATTAAATGCAGCAGGGTTTACACAATTAGAGCAATTGCAAAAGATAGATTTATCAACATTAAAGCATTTACATGGTATGGGTCCGAAAGCGCTGGCGGCTATTGAAGCAGCATTGAAAGAGAGTAGGATACAAGATGAATAAGCTGACTTTATTTTTGCTGGCGATGGTCGTTTATTATATTTTGGTGGTCTTCATCATTAGTAAGTTATTTATCATTCCGATTATGAAGTTTATGGCACTTATATTCTTCATTGGCGCTGGCTATATCTTTTCCCGAAAAATGCGAAGGAAACTACAGTAGGAGGAATATATGAAGCTTGTAAAACTTACCCTTTTTTATCTAGCTATTATTATACTTGCAATGACGCTATCACTGGCAGGCGTTCGTCTATCAATCTCACTTGCTATATTTGCGCTTATTGTACTAGCGATCATATATAGACATATACATATTTTATATCGAACAAATAATATGCAGTTGGTGGATAAGCTTGTGAAAGATCGCAAAAAGGAGCCATTCTTTGCTTATCTTTATGCAGTAGCTTATGAAACAAAGGAAGATCAGCTACACTCATTAGATGTGGTTATTCAGAAACATAAGCAGCCAGCAGTGAAGTATAATTATATTTTTGTAAAGGCAATCATGGAAGAGAATTTAGCGGAAGCAAAAGATGCAGCTGATAAAATAAACAAAGAGCCATTAGCATGCTATGCAAAATGTTATATCGCTGCTCTTGAAGAGCGAACAGCAGATATGCGAAGTGCTAAGCTTACACAGCCATGGATGCAGCCGGCGATTGAAGCAATTTATGCCTATACCATAAAGAATGAAGCCTTGTTTCAACAGAATCAGCAAGAAAGCATTGATCTGGCACGAGGTGTACAAAAATATGCATTAATCCATTCGTTTAAAGAGATGCAAAAGAATATGTAATAAATTCTAGGCTACTTGACGCTAATTGGCATCAAGTAGCTTATTTTTTCTTGCAAAAAAATAATGGTAATTTACAAATTATGCTGTCTGCTTCGTCTAATATAGTGAAGCTTAAAAAATGCAGCAGGAAAGCGGTATAAGAGAGGTGAAAAGATGGAATTTGATGAATTATATGAACAATATTTTCAACGCATTTATCAATTTATTTATTATATGGTTTCAGATCCTGGTTTAGCAGAGGATTTAACACAGGAAACATTTCTTCGGGTTTTTAAAGGGCAATTTCGAAACGAAGCTGCTTTAAGTACGTATATCAGAAAAATCGCACGAAATATTGTTTATGATACGTATAGAAAAAAGGCGTTGATTAAATGGCTCCCATTTCAAAAAAGTCATGAGGAACGGGAGACACATTATGTGCCACATGACTGGATTGTCCAGTCTGAAGAACGTCGACTGCTATATGAAGCCATCCAATTATTAAAGCCGGCGTATCGTGAAGTAGTGATATACAGAAAAATTGAAGAACTGACATTGGCTGAAACTTGTGAAATTTTAGGATGGTCTACAGTAAAAGTAGCGAATACACAGCGAAATGCACTAAAAGAATTAGAGAAAATATTGGGAGGTGACGAATTTGGATTTGTACAATCGACTAAAGAAACTCAATAATTTACCAGAGGATCAGGCTGTAAAGTCGCGTATTTATGAGCGTATTCAGCACAAGAAGAAAAAAGGGTTAACGATCTGGAAGGAAGGCGTTTTACTATTAACAATGGCTGTGATTGCTCTATTTTTAATCCTATTACCACAAAATTCTTCATTACCACAGAGCGCCAATCAATCTATTCAAACGATTTATAAGTATTTTGGAGGAGAAGAAGGGAAATTCTTTGCTCGAAGTTCTGACTTGTATACATCTGTTGAAAGGGTTAACGATAGAAAAATCTATAACTTTTTTCAAGATCTTACACATTATGTTGAAGAGGGAGATGGTAGGCTAGGTGATTATATTACAGATGTAGTCGTTGTAAGGGATCATCAGGAGGAGCACTACCAGATTTCTGATACAGGTATGCTAAATATTGATAGTGGGCAGTTTTTTGTGGGAACATCAGATATGTATGAGGAAGTATTTCAATTATTATATAGTGTAAATACAAAACCGTGGATATTTATTCTTCCCCTTGTCGTCATCATAGTCAATTTATTTTCAGCCTACTACTATAAACGGCATAAATTAGATAATGATAAACCACCTAAACCAAAATGGTGGCTGCTACTATTATTCCTCTCAGTAACTTTCGGTATTTTTGCTTGGGCAACTTGGGTGGGCCCTTTATATAAGCCCTTGATGCTTGTGCTCGCCGTTTTATATGGTGTCATCATTTGGTATAACCTTAAACGAGACATCCAGCATTATGCTATCTATAAAGTAGAAACCATAAAAATCAGTATTATTACTGTTGCACTTGTTTTTATGATTATGAACTATTAATCCTAGTAATATCAAAAACACCTTTTGTTGAAGTACATCAACAATGAAGGTGTTTTTTCAATGGTAAACTGTTAAATTTTTTTTCCTAGTAAAACACCACGTATGATGCCTACGATAAATATCAGGCTTAATAAAACTAGAAAAAGGTAGGCATGCCATTGCTGTAAAATACGATCATGGCCTAATGCAACTGTTAAGTCGTTGAAAAGTGAATACGTAAAGTACAGTAAGATACTATTTTTAATGAGACAAAACGTCAAAATTCCATTTTGTCTCTGACCATGGGAAAGAGTTGGTTTATTTTTACGTAAAACTGGATAAGCAGCCCTGACCTCTAAGTAATGTAGTAGCAAAAATAGCATAAGTGCAATAAAAGGTAAGTAAAAAATAGCAATTTTTGGACCAAACTGGGCATGTTCACTTGTAAAGCTTTGTAAAACGGGTATAGAACCTGGGAGCTTATGATATTGGATAAGCGTTGCAGTCACACCCGCAAGAAATATAGTGCCGACAATCCATGTTAGCTGCATACAAAAACGTGGCGTAGGTGTTTTTTGCTGCTCGTTCATTGATTCACCTCGTTTTTCGTCATTCAAAATAGCATTCTGTTATACTGTATCATAGAATGACATCATGTGTGGTACAGAAAGAAGGATTACATGGAATACTTATTGTTTTTAAGCATTGGAATTGCTGGTAACGTCATTGGGACATTGGTCGGGGGTGGGGGATTGATTACTCTGCCAACCATGATGTTAATGGGAGTACCTGTCCATTCAGCGATTGGCGCTAATAAGGTGTCTAATATGGTAAGTGCTTTTTCCAGTTTTTATACGATTTATAGAAGAAAAGAATTGGCCTGGGCAGAAATGCGATCCGTTTTACTTGTGTCGCTGATTGGTGGGACACTTGGAGGCTTATTTGCATCATTAATGAGCAGTCAGTCCTTGACGCTTATCGCCATTATTTTATTAGGGTTTGCATTGATTATGTCATTTATCGGTGGGGCTGATTTTGGCGAAAGAGAATACTTTATTATGAATCGTAAAAATGGTCCAATTCTGCTGGCTGTTGGTTTTTATGATGGAATGTTTGGTCCAGGAAGTAGTACACTGGCACTTTATACATATGCACATGAGAAACTATCTTATATAAAAGCGGTAGGGCTGTCACGTGTCGGTGTTTTTGCGATGTGCTCTGGCGCAGCGATTACGTATATAGCGACAGGAAAAATCGAATGGCCACTAACACTTATTTTAATGATTGGATCAACTATTGGCGCACAGATTGGTATTGTCCTTGCTCGAAAGGTCAATGCCAAACAAGTAAAGCTTTTGCTACGTGTTGTAACTATTGTTTTAATAATACAGCTCGTCTATGATTTTATGAAACAGCTCTAAGGAGGTGCTTAATATGTTTGACATCACACCATATCCAACTTTTTCGTGGTCACTCTCCCGGCATAAAACGTTAACCAGCTGTGCACGAAAATATGGCTATGACTATTATTTTTCACATAATGGCTGGCTAAGCTACAATGTAGAACCCTTTCATCAACATGTCTATCGCCTAAAAAAGCTACAATCCATGCCGATTTTATTTGGGCAAATTGTCCACCGATATATCGAGCAGGCAATTAATGATTATTTACAAACAGGAAAGGCGCCAACTGTAGAGGAGCTGATACATTGGGCACGAGGTCAGCTTAATGCAGCTTTTATTGACTCCACACGCCATTCTGAATTATGGAGACAAAAGCCTACAAAATATTATATGATGCAGGAAATCTACTATACTGGTAAGCTGAATCCTGAGCTTGTTCAGGACTATAAAGAACGTTTACAGCTTATCTTTAACCATTTTTTGATGAGTGAAACATTCCAGCAAATCACAACACAAAAGGGCTCTCTACGCATTGGTGAGCCTGAACAATTCCGCTCCATGAAAATGGACAATATCCAAGTATTTGTCGTGATGGACTTCCATTACTTTGATGAACTTACGGATAAGTGGGTGATTGTCGATTGGAAGACGGGTGGAGAGTCTGACGATGATCGTCAGCAATTAGCGCTCTATGCCTATTATGTACAACAAAAATACCGTGTATCACTTGAGCAAATCGAGGTATATAACGAATATTTATTAACAGGAAAACGTAAGAAATATGTATTTACTGACATCGATATGGATAATATTTTGTATACATTTCAGCGCAGTGTCTTAGAAATGAAGAAGTACCAAGCCGATATTTTTTCGAATGAGCCGCTAAATCTCGAGGACTTTGAACAAACGCTTGAAAAATGGCATTGCCGCGGGTGTAATTTTCGGGAATTATGTGATGAAAAATAAGTTAAGAATTGAGCAAGTGATCAAAAAGTGACCAATCAATTTAAATCATCAAAATGGTCGCTTGCATCATTTTTATCCTTCTTTGTTAAATGACTAAATGTGTTGATTGTCATTTTTATATCAAAGTGACCTAGTTGCTCCTGTATGATCTTAAAATTTACATTCCGACTGACCATAAATGAGGCGTAAGAATGTCGTAAAGTATGAAAATTCAACTTTGGTAGCTGTACTTTACAATGATTCTTCTTGAAGTAAAGTATATTGAAGAGTATTCGTGCACAGAAATTCATTTGGAAGGTCTTGCTATCTATATAAATCGTTTACTCAAAGATTAGGTATAACTAATAGAACTTTTGATTTAAAAGATATAATTTATCTGAGATAGTTCGCTATATGTTAGCGAACTTTTTTTGCAGGTAAATGGAAAAATTGTGATAATATTGTTATAAATTTGCGAGTAATTAGAAATATAAATTGGGGAGACAGAGAAATGAAAACAAGGGAATTACCGAAAATCCAATTAAGAGAATTAACTCTTTATGACGTTGAAGACCGTTATCAATGGTGTTTAGACAAGGAAGTAACAAAGCATTTAAATTTGCCAGAGAGGTATCCGCCTTTTAGTAGAGAAGAAACTGAAAAATGGATTGAAATGTGCATAAACAAGACAAATGGATATGAACAAAAAGCCATCGTCACAGGAGAGGGAAAACATATTGGCTGGATTGATATAAAAAATATCGACAAGTTAAACAAACACGCTGAATTAGGGATTGCAATAGGGGATAAAAACTATTGGGGCAAAGGTTTTGGTCTTGCTGCGATGGAAGAAATGCTTTTATGGGGATTTAACGAATTAGGGCTAAATAAAATTTGGCTCAGAGTTGAAGTGGATAATGAAAAAGCTATCAAATCTTATAAACGTATGGGATATGCAGAAGAAGGTATTTTAAGACAAGACAGATTAAGAAATGGAGAATTTATTGACCGACTTCGTATGAGTATTTTGAAAGGCGAGTTTCTTCAAAAGGAGCAGATAAAATGAAAAATAAACCTGAACCAATAGAAGCAGCCTTTTAGTTTATTGAAATACATTTTCCTAATTGTCAGGGAGCTATTTTAGCTGGGAGTGTTGTTCGTGGACAACTCTTAGCTATTTTTTATGTTATTTACAATGTAAATAGCATTTTTCTCTCCCAAAACGGAACCCGTTATATTGCTGTACAGGTTTTTAAATTAAAGCATAGAAACAAAGATGAAGGTTAGGAGGGATTTTATTGAATGATAAGAAAGTTGGAATACTATTCACCTTTATATTCGGTAGTTTAACCCTTTTAATTGTGTTTATTTTATTGTTTTTTTCGTTTTTTGGTGAAGAAATACTAGAATTCTTTAAAGATGGTTTTTCAGAGGATTATTTAACTGTATTTTAATTTTAGAATGCAAAATGAATAGCTTATAAGACCGCTTAACAATAAGTGGTTTTTTTGTTTAGTCAATTAATCTGTAGTGAATACCATAAATAAACCGATTCTGACCAACTGTTCATTGGATTGAACTATTATGGTTAGTTTAGTGAAAGAAATAAGATTTTGATTTCATATTAAATGTAGATGGGATTTATGTTATATTTTAATAGAATTGGAGAGTGATATTATGAATATTAGAGAAGCAAGTGAAGTAGATTATCCTGATTTAAGACGCATTTATCTGGAATCACGCCGCAAAAACTTCCATTGGGAAAATGCAGAGGAATTGACATTAGAAGATTTTGATAATGATACAGAAGAAGATTATGTAATTTTAGTTGAGGAAGACGGTGAAATTCTGGGGTTTACGGCACTATACTTAGCAGATAATTTTATACATTGTCTTTTTGTTGACCCTACTTGCTCTGGTAAGGGTGTTGGTGGTTTATTATTGAATGCCTCCATAGATAAAATGAATACACCATTAAGTTTGAAGTGTGTATCTGAAAATTATAAGGCACTCAAATTCTATGAAAATAAGGGTTGGAAGAAAGTTGTTGAAGAAGGGAAACCTGGAGAAAAGTATTGGGTTTTGGAATACAAATAATTAATGAATACTTGATTTATTAATTGATTCAAAACTAATAGATACTATAAAGAACGAGTGGTTATTTGTGTTTGCTTTAGCTTGGTGAGGTACAAGAATTAAGGAGAATTTATATTAAAGGTGAAATACTCTGAAATTATTGATTTTTTACATCGCTATATTTCCATTAAAATCACTAGTATATTCAGATATTAATTTTTCTTAAATTTAACTGAGTAGGAGGAGAATCATGAAAAAATTATTTATTGTGTTACTAGCAGCATTTGTATTTGCAGTAGTAAATCCAATAAAATCAGAAGCAAAAGTGATGTATGATGGAGCAGAAGTTGTAAAAGGGCAAACCGGAAAAATGACCTTTAAAAAAGATATCAAGGTATACAAGAAAAATTCAGATGGTACGTTTGATTCGTTGATGGTTAAGCGCAATAATTTCTTTAAAACGTATGATATTGAGAAATATGATGGCAAAACATTTTATCAAATGGGGCAATATCGGGTACAAGCAACGGATTTGGTAGTTTTCAAAGAAGTACCAATCGATATCCGTACATCTTTCTATAACAATCCGGCATTGGTCATGATTAATCATCTTGGTGTTGAAAATCCTGGATATCCATATTCCTACATCAAATATGGTGAGTATTTAAAAGTTGGAAAACGTGAAGAGGTTTGTACTCCAGCATTATTACTAGTTTCTATTGAGAAGGGCAAATTATATCGCCATTATTGTGCAGGAGATATTGAAGGAGGACCAGTAATTAATACCGGTATTCTTGATAGCACCGAAATTCGAATTTTTGAAAAGATAACAAGAAATGAAGGATCCTATATATTAACAGAAGATACAGAGATATACAATGGTCCGGTGATAACAAGATACTCTAGAAAAGAGTTGAAGGGAACTGTCTTTTATTCACCAGGAATTGAGATCAATGGTTATTTGATGGTGGGAGATAAGAATTTTGATTTTGTTCCAGCAAATCTATTAAAGCCAGTTGTAGATAAGTGATAGATTATGAATTATATATAGCTCTCTTATTTATTTGATAAGGGGGCTATTTTTATGTTTGGTTGACATACAGATAGGATAAATGCTTATTAGAGTACCCTAGTTAAATAAATCGTAATAATGGCACTTCTTCTAGATTTAACTTGAAACAATGTGAAGGTATTTTTTAGTATTAATTCATTCCAATGAGTCAACAAACTTGGAGGACTTTAAAACCTCTAAAAATGACATGTAGAAGCAATAAATATTGAAAGAAGAATTTGCTTTTTTCATCAACTTGTATTAAATTATATTAAGCTATTAATTGATAATGAGAGAGGAGGCAAAAAGCCATGGAAACTGTTTTCAGAAGAATTGCAACTGAAGTAAAAACATATTTACAACTAGGTGATTTACTGTTAAAGGGACCAGTCTGTATTTTTTTTAGTAAACTTCATATAGAAAATAGCCGGAAGCTTTTTGCCTTTGTATTATAAAAATTAGAACTTTTAATGTTTGCGCATTATACAAAGCCATGATTAGACGCCGGATTTGATGGCGTCTTTTTGTGTTCTACAGAAGAAGGATTGGGATGGACACAATGATGAGATGTTTGTCACAAAGATTATTGTAATCCCTCCATATAACAGTGTTAGAAAGGGTGAGACTTGTTGTTTAAAAAACTTAGACAATTTAGGAATGTTTCAGTGTGCTATTCGCTTCTAATTTAAAAAATAATTAGAAGCGAGGACATAAACTATGAAAAAGCAAAAAATTTTTACTACATCATTTCTTTTTTTATTTATAAGTAATTTTTTAATCTTTATAGGCTTTGAAATGTTATTACCAATTTTACCAGCTTATTTATTAAGCATAAATGCCTCTTCTATTCAAGTAGGCTTGGTAACAACCATATTTACGATTGGTGCAATTTTAATAAGACCTTTCGTGGGTTACTATCTGATTAATAATAAGGGAAAACATCTTGCGATTGGTGCATGTTTGACTTTATTGATCATTACTATGCTGTATCCTTTTCTTAACATTATTTGGCTTTTCCTATTGTTACGATTTTTCCATGGAGCAGCATGGGGAGTATCGACGACAGCCAATAGTACAATGGTTGTCGATTTAATTCCTAAAGCTAGATTAGGAGAAGGAATGGGGTATTTCTCTATTTCAACAACAGTTGGCGCAATTATTGCACCAAGTATAGGTATCCTTATCTATAATGCCTTTTCCTTTCAAATCTTAATTTATTCATCTGTAATACTCAGCCTATTAGCAATAGTAGCGCTTCAATTTGTCTACTCATCTACACCTGCTAAATATGAGAAGCAACCGTTTCGATTTGTAGAAGCGATTTTTGAAAAAGAAGTAAGGTTCCAAGCATTATTGACCGTTATTACGACACTTGGCTTTGGAGCGATTATAACCTTCTTAGTTCTTTTTGGGGAACAAAAGGGAATAAAACATATTTTCTTATTCTTTCTTATCAATGCGATTGTTTCCACTTTAATACGACCATTTACAGGAAAATGGTTTGATAGAAATGGACCATGGTCTATTATCATTGTGTCAGCAACATTAGGATTTTTCTCACTTGTCGTGTTATCCTATACTACAAATAATTTTTCTCTAATAATTGCAGCAATTTTATTCGGGGCAGGTTATGGAACAATTATGCCATGCTTACAAACATGGACTGTTCAAAAAGTAGATGAAGCAAAAAGTGGGGCAGCCAATGCAACTTTTCTTTCTAGTTTTGATGTTGGTGTTGGCATTAGCGCATTTGTATTAGGGATTTTAGCAGAATGGATTAGCTTAGAGATGATCTTCCGTCTTGTGAGCCTAAGCTTTATAATAGTTGGAATTCTAGTTTACGCAGATTCTATAAATAAGAAGAAAAGCAACTAATCCTATCAAAAGGACCAGGCACTCTACTTAGTTAGAGGCCTGGTCCTTTAAATAATTTATACAAGCAAGTGCTTCAAGTGTTAGCTTTTAACGTTAACTTTGTTGAGTTTCTTTATATCCTGTGCACGATCCCATTCAAAGGTAATTAATGTTTGACTATCTAAATCCTCATCCATTAAGGAAACAGAAGAAATTCTACTATTATCATAGAGCTTAAAATAATAGTTTTTACTTTGTGAGCACATTGCTGACGTATAAATTGTATAATCCGTATTTCCATCCTTTGTAAGCACAACACCCTTTGGAATGTTAACAGAAGAAAGGATATGGAATAGGTTTGTTACGCCCTCGGTTTCATTTTTAGCTTCTTCCGTATACTTCTTCCAGTAGGCAACACGAAGGAAACGAGCTGATGGTGTGAAATCACCTGGAAGTCCCAATGCTCCAGCACCTTGTCCAAATGGTGTAAGCTCTAAATCACCCATCGTAATATCATTTGGTGGGTAAGGGGTAACACCAATATAGGCTCTCAGATTCGTCTGATGCCATTCATAGCCAGGGCTATTCGTCATTACACCAATTGTCTTACGGTGAACGGTAATTCCTGTTTTATCTGGCTCAATCACAATTGTTTCACCAGAAGCATCAGTGAAAGTGAAGTGCAGAGGAGGAGCGAATCCAAGAATGGCATTGGCTTCATTAAGAAGGGTAAATGCCTCTAATCTCGCCAGCACATCATCAATGGTTACACAATTACCTAAAATTTGCGATACCACATAAACTGGATTTATGCCTCTTTTACCTTCCTCCAGCTCCTCTGCATAAGTCGCAAACGTTGCATAGTATAGCATAGCTCCCATTAAGCCTTTTTCATTGACACCATCGTATAGAACAGGGGATGTAATATCCGTGCTGCCCATTCCAATGAATGCATATTGATTATTTATAACTACATCTTCCTTTTCAAGCAATCGAATTCCATAATTACGTGGCACAATGATAACTTTACTATCTGGTTCCATTGTGAAATCCATTGTTCGAGCAAATAGATTTTTGTTATCTGTTGTGTGAATTGCTAAACTACTACAACCTAACATGAAAACCACTCCTTTGAAATTATCCTTCAAGGCTTTCGTTGTAAAAAACCTTTTATAGGAATTTTTGTAGGTTTTACCCTATTAATAGAGTAGCATACTTTATTGGTAATTAAAACATAAATGTTAAAAGTTAACAATATTTACAAACTCATAAATGGATAAAATCATAAAAATTGCTAGGAAATAAGAGAGTAGTAGTACAAACACTTCATCAAGGTCTGTACTACTAATGTTTGTGGGCATTTTATGTGGTAAGATTCCAGTTTTCTGCGGTCTGTCGAATATCAATAAAACGACGATATACACCTTTTTCTTTCATTAATGAGTGGTGTGTTCCCTGTTGAATTATTTGACCATCTTCTAAAACGATTATTTGATTGGCATTCTGTATCGTTGCTAATCGATGGGCAATAATAATGGTTGTTTTTCCTTGAATTAATTCTTCTAATGCAGCTTGAATATGTGTTTCATTCTCTGGATCAAGACTTGCTGTCGCTTCATCTAATATAATAATGGGTGCATTTTTCAAAATAGCACGGGCAATCGAGATACGCTGCTTTTCCCCGCCAGATAAAGAGGAGCCACCATCACTTAGAACCGTATCATAACCATTTTCCAGTGACATAATAAAGTCATGGCATTGTGCCTTTTTAGCTGCTTCTATAACCTCATCCTTTGAAGCATTTGGATTCCCAAAATGAATGTTATTATAAATGGTTTCGTTAAATAAATAAACTTTTTGAAATACCATACTAATCGATGATAATAAATTGTTTAACTGCATTGAGCGAATATTAGTACCGCCAATACAGATAGCTCCAGTGTCAACATCATAGAATCGGGCAATCAAATTACAAAGAGTAGTTTTTCCAGAGCCAGACGGTCCAACAATTGCTGTGGTTGTGCCTTCCTCGACTGTGAAGGATACATCCTGAATGATAGGTCTTTCATCGTACGCAAAGGAAACCTGATTGAATTGGATCGCATATTGCGTAAGCATGGTATCTTGACCCTCTTCGTCAATAAATGTTGTATTTTCAATGGCTTCAAGTTTATCGAGCGTATGATTAATCGTTTCCAACACATGTGTTGCATCGCTAATGGGCTCAATACTATCAAACATAACAAATGAGAATAACGTAATAAGGAACATATCAGCAAGTGTCATTTCGCCATTCATCACTAAATAACAGGCAACAAATACAAGTAATATAGAGGCAAACTTTAAGGCTAGTCGATGTCCAACATTGAAAACACCGAATCCTTTCTGAATAGTTATATTAATTTGCTTACTATTACGAAAGGCATCCTGAATATTTCGTGAAGCAATACCTTCCTGATTAAAATTCTTGATAACAGACATACCACGTAAGTATTCTAAAGTCGCACTAACAAGCTGAAGCTGACTTTGCTGATGGAAGTTAGCATTTTTTCGACTATGTCTTTGTAGTAGTCGCAGGAAGATAGATGACACAATAATACCGCCAATTGCTGCGAGAGCCATAATTGGCTGATAGAATGACAAAAATAGAATTATTGTAAATGTTAGAATATAACCATTTACAACGACATCAATCATTTTTATTCCCATCATTTCAAAGAAGGACAAATCTGTTGTAACGGTACTATTAATATCACCTATCCGATGTTGCTGAAAAAATCCAAGTGAGACTCTTTTCAAGGTATGTCCCATTTTAATCCGATGATCTGCTGTTATTTCATAGCCGATGCTCTCTTGATAACGTGCCTTTAAATAGGCAAAGATAAAACGACCGCCAATGGCTAGTACTAAAAACAGTAACAGCAACCAGATTGCATCTATTTCTAAAGCATTTTTTCCATAATAGTCATCAAGCATTATTTGCAAGCCATGAGCTGTGATGACAATCGGCAGGGCAATACAAATAGATTGCAAAAACGACAGCATAAATCCAAGGTATAAACGTTTTTTATATGGGCCAATCCACTGGATAATTCTCGTCATTATTTTAATCATTTAATGATACCTCCTGAGATTTTCTTATCAGAGAGGAGTCCATGTTCCTTTGAACCGATATGAGCCATCCATAATGTTTGATAAAGCTCATTCGCTGCTAGCAATTCATTATGAGTTCCGATTTTATGGATACTGCCATCCTTTAACACTACAATTTGATTGGCATGTTTAATTGTGGACAATCTATGAGCAATGACAATGAGCGTTTTATCCTTCGCTAGCTCGTTAAAAGCTTTTTGAATTTCTGCTTCATTTTCTGGATCAGTAAAAGCTGTTGCTTCATCCAGTATTATGATTGGAGCATCTTTTAAGATAGCACGTGCTATGGCGATTCGTTGCTTCTCACCACCAGATAGCTTGTTGCCTGCTTCACCAGAATCAGTGTCATAGCCGTTCTCTAGTCGAGCAATAAACGTATCACATCTTGCTAAACGTGCAGCACGATAGACTTCTTCATCACTTGCCTGTGGATTTCCCATTCGAATGTTTTCAAAAAGACTAGTTTTAAATAAAAAGTTATCTTGTGCTACATAGCTAATCTTTTTTGCCAACTCATTAGGATGAATATCTTGAATCTTAGTATGTCCAATTGCAATGGAACCTTCAGTAACATCCCAAAAACGTGCTAATAGCTTGGCAATTGTTGATTTTCCACTTCCTGACGGGCCCACAAGAGCTGTATAGCTTTTTTCAGGGATGGTTAAAGAAAGATGGTGAAGCACATTTTGCTCATCATTGTAGCTAAACGAAATATCATTCAAGGTAATATCATAATGCTCCAACACTGTTGCTTCTTCTTTTATAGGAAGTGATTCTAAATGTAAGTATGCTTTTGTATCATCAATGGCATATTCAATAGCCTTGAAATCATTGATAAAAACAGTAAATTTCATAAGTGGATAAATAAGCCCCATGGATAAAATAAGGCAAATAATTAATTGTGCAGGATTAATAGCACCTTGGTAATATAACCATAAACCGATGGGAAGAGTACCGACAAGGGTAGATGGTAAAATAGCATTGCCTAATGTCATCCATGGCCATGTGCTACGAAACCATTGCATTGTATAATTTTTAAAATCTGTAATAGCATTCGTAAATTTTTCATAGGAAGCATTTGTTTGATTAAAGGTTTTTATGACCTCGATGCCCTCCACATATTCTACAATGACACTATTTACATGATTGCTTGCATCCATATAGTGCTGATACTGGGTGTTGAAATTTCTCATCATAAAGGCATAGACAATAAGTGCAACTGGAACTGTAATAAGAGAGGCAAGGGCAAGCCGATAGTCAATTGTCAGCATATAGATAAAAACACCTATAGGCAGTAAGAGGTTCGAGATGCCTTCGGGAATAATGTGTGCTAATGGTAATTCTAAAGTTTCCACGCGATCAATGATAACATTTTTAATCCTACCAACTGGTTGATTTAAAATATGACCAAGAGGTGCCCTTATTAATCGTTCAGCAATTTGCAGGCGAATTTCCTCCAAAATATGATAAGCAGCGCGGTGAGAGAAATAACTAGAAATTGCATGAAACACTGTTAAAGCAATGTACCCAGCAGCCGCTATAGCAATCCAAAAAAGAAGGCGCTGCATTGTTTGTGTTCCTTCAATTAAAAGTATTAGTATTTGATAAACAGCCACATATGGAACTAGTCCACCTATAACACTCATAATGGCTAAGAGGATGGATAAAGAAAGTGATACTTTAGAGCTCCCTGTAAATTGGAGGATAGACTTTATCCAATGTTCTTTTTTTTCAACCTGTTCCACCATTTCACACCCTTTGCTTGTTAAATAATGTGATGTCCTTAATCATGCCCTGAGATAATTCAATCGTTCCGTCGCAGCAAAGAGCAATCATCTCAGGATCATGTGTGATAATGAACACAAGCTTATTCTGGTTACGCAAAATATTCATGCAATTTGCAAATTGCTTCATATGATGATAATCAAGTCCACTTGTTGGTTCATCCATAATAATCAGTTGTTTATCTGCGGCAATTGCAGAAAGAATGGCTACACGCTGTTTTTCCCCACCTGATAATGCCAATGGATGAGCGTCTTTTAGTTCGGAGACATCCAGTAAAGCCAGTAAATCTAATGCTAGCTCTTCATTTGGCTCAGGCATAGAAAGTAGGATTTCTGCCAGCACACTTTCCGTAAAAAGCTGGTGATGTACATCCTGCATAACGATACTACTAGCTTGAAGGCATTGCTTTTTTCTAAATTTCACATTATTGATGTGAAAGGTAGGGGAGGCTTTTCGGTTGAGTCCAGTCAGAGATTTAGCGAATGTGGATTTGCCAGCACCATTGTGCCCAGTAATAGCCATGATTGCAGGGAATGGAAGGTCAAATCCTTCAATTTTTAGCTGAAAATCATGATTGAGATAAGAGATTTTTTCCAATTTAAAACGTGCACCTTGATCCAACAAACGATCATGCTGAGGCATCAATTCCTCAAGATGAATCGCTCGAAGCCCTAATTGATAAAGTGCTTCATTTGACATGGTGAGCATCTCTTTTTGGGCAAAAATATGCTGGATTCGCCCGTCCTCTAAAAAAACAAATCGATCTGCGAGATTTTGTAAGTAATGAAGTCGATGTTCAGATATAATAATTGTCTTCCCCTGACTTTTCCAAAAAGCAATCATTTCCCCAAGCTGGGCTGTTGCATCTTGATCTAAATTTGCGGATGGCTCATCTAGAATAATGATGGGAGGATCGTGTATGGCAACAGATGCACAGGCTATTCGTTGTTTTTCTCCACCTGAAAGATGGAATAAATTTCTTTGTAAAAGTGTCTGTAGTTCGAGCTGTTCTACCATCAGAGCTTTTCTATTTAATATTTCCTCAGAGGGCAAGCCGAAGTTTTCTACAGTAAAAACTAGCTCGCTATCTGTATCAATATTGTAAAATTGGGTCTTAGGATTTTGAAAAACTGAGCCTGTAAGCTTTGATATTTCGTGAATTTCCATTGCTTCAATATCCTGATTGTCTAGTCGAATAGTCCCTTGTAATTCGCCGCTAATATAATAGGGGATAAGACCATTTAATAATCGAGTAATCGTTGTTTTTCCACAGCCCGATTTTCCACAGAGCACAATGACCTCGCCAGCTGAAATCTCTAAATCAATAGCATTTAGCGCTTTTTTTGATTGATATTGATATTGAAATGAAACATTTTGAAGCTGAATCATAAAAACACCTCCCAAATAAAAATAAGCCAAACGACAATACAAGTGATGATTAATAGAAAATCCTGGGTGAAAAACTGAAGCTGACAGACATTTGTTCTAGTATTAGGAGCAGATAAACCGCGAGTTAAGGATGCCATTGTTAGTTCATTGCCAATTTTTGAGGCAGATACCATAAGTGGAATAAGGCGATATTCCATTGCTTTCATAGGATGCAGCAGCATTGAAAATCCTGTTAAGCCTCGGAATGCCATAGCCTGCTGTATATAAATATACTCATAGCTTAGTGTTGGAAAAAAACGGAACATAACTGAAGATGAAATAATGAATCCCCTTGGCATATGTAGTCTTTCCAAAGCTGCCACAAGTTCACTGATAGATGTTGTTGATATAAGAAAATAGCCCATCACTATACCAGGAAGTAATCTTAGAGAAATGGAGATAATCCCTAATGACAGAAAGAACAATAAACCATGTAGATAAGGGGCTATCGTATACTGAAAAGTTGTCACGGACAATAGCAAAATCAAATAATAGGAGGCTATTTTGTATTTTTGATACAGCAATAGCAAAATAGCTGGAATCCCCCATAGAATTGGTAATATGTACAGAAACCAGCCACTTTGTGGAGCACTTACAGTAATGATATTAATGGTTACTGTCAACAGCAGCTTAGTACGTGGATCTATTTGTATCCGTTGTTTCATTAAACAATCCCCGATTTCTTGAAGTGCTTTGTTAATAATTTAATACCAATCAAGCCTCCTATTAGACTTGCAACAAATGTCATGACAATAAATAGAAATAGTGTCCAATCAGGAATATAGCTGTTTAATTTATTGGCGTATTCAGCACCATATTGAACGGTAATATTAGAAAAATAAGCATTTCGATGAAGGTAAATAGGGAGATACAGACCAATTGTCCATAAACTAAATACAGCAAAGGATAATGACATGGAAAATGTACTTGATTTTAGCTTTATAAAAAGTATGTCAGCAATGAATCCACAAATTAGGCCTGTTAGAAGGGGATAAAAGCCGTTACCGCCCATTAACATCATGATTAATCCACAAATAATGCCACTCATCGTAATCATGCCAAATTTCTCAGTTTTTGCTAAAAATAAAATAAAAGGAACACCTCCAAAAATACCAATTAGAACAGGTAAGATAGCATTGAAAATAGGAATATATCCTAATAACGAGATGGTAAATAATAAGGCAAAATAGATGCTTGTATAAATGCCTACTGTCATAAAGTCTTCTGTGCGTAATGCGAGATTTTTTATCATGTAAATAGCTCCTTTCGAAATGAAGAAATAATCTTTAGCAGGTTATTTCCTTTTTTTTTGGAATATTTAGGGTTATACTCATGTCGAGTATATTTGAAAATGAGAATCATTGTCAATTATTATTTTATGTAAAATATTTTTCAAAAATAACCATTAAAGACTATTGTATTTATTTTTACAATATTTTAGAATCTATGTTAGTGAGCGATAATGATAATCATTATCAATTAAATGAGGTTAGCTCACAGCTTTCGTTTCATGAATTTAAAATTACTTAAAAGGTGTTGAATTTATTTGTTAAAAATTAGTCATATTCTGTGCAGGGTGCATGATATTAAAAAGGCAGTTCATGATTATGAAAAAGCCGGATTTCAGGTTGAATGGGGAAGAAACCCTAAAAACTCGCTAAATGCATTTATCTGGTTTGATCAGGGACCATTTATTGAACTGTTTGAAATGAAGCGGTTTATGTCTCCAATACAATTTCCATTAGGGATTCTCTATGGTAGATCAATGAGAGAGCGTTGGGTGAAATGGATGATTCAGCGTGAAGGGCTTATAGATTTTGCTATAGAAGGCTATGAAGAGAATATTGCAAAGCAAGAGAATTTAAATTTAGTGAGAAATGAAATCAATAATTTAGGTATTAGCACATCAAAAGTGTTAAATGGACGACGAAAGAAACCGACAGGAGAAATTGTTACCTATGGCTTCTTTTCGCTGTCCCCCTGTGATTTACCTTTTGTCGTTTCAGCCTATAATACACCCCAGAGGCCAAAGCAGATTAAGCATACAAATGGCTCTCAATATATTCATTCTATGACGATTAGCTGTCCATCTGAAACGGTAGAAAAATTAAATACCTTGCTTGTTGATAAGGCAATGCTAACAACTATGGAATCTAAAAAATTCAACATAGATGGTATCACTATTGAAGGACTAACAGACAAACTAGATAGTAAATTACTACATGGAGCAAATCTAATGCATAGAGAATACATATTAAGTGAAAAAGGTGAGGAGTGAAAATCGGATGCATGTACAAAAAGAAATAAAACAATTAAAGGCACAGGGAATTGAGTTATGGACGAATCAGGGAAAGCTTCATTTTAAAGCAGGTAAGGCTCAAATGACCGAAGAAGTAATGGCATTTCTGAAAACGAATAAAGAAGCGTTAATTACTGTTTTGGAGCAAGAAGCGCAAGCTAATACATTTCCATTAACCCCTATCCAATCTGCCTATCTTCTAGGTAGTATGGACAGCTTTGAATATGGTGGTGTTTCCAGCCATATTTACATGGAGCTTGAATATGACCATCTAGATTGTGAGAAGGTTAAACAAGTATGGACGACGTTAATAGAGCGGCATGAAATGCTACGAACAACCATTCATCCAAATGGTTATCAAAGTGTGATGGATGACATACCTAACATTGAAATTGCCGTTGAAGATTTAATGAGGAATGGTGTCGAGGATAAGGAGCGACTACAAGCAATTAGGGAACAATTAGGACATAAAACCTACACACCTGAAAGCTGGCCGCTTTTTGATATTGCATTGAGTCAACGATTGCATGGCACGACTATGCATATTTCCTTTGATTTTTTAATCGTGGATTGGGCTAGTATTTGGATTCTATTAAAAGAATTTGAAGAGCTTTATTATCATGAGGATGTTACATTACCAGCTAATAATTTCACCTTTAAAGAGTATGTAAAGATAGAGGAAGAGATGAGGTATCAAAAGAACTATCAAGAGGATAAAGACTACTGGCATAACCGAATTCAATCTCTTCCACCTTCACCGACATTACCTAAATTGTCATTAGTACAGGATGAAAAATCCTTTGAACGCTATTTCATTCAATTAGATAAAGCCGTTTGGGATAAATTTAAATCTTCCATTTCTAATAAAGGTAAAACGGCTACTAGTGTTTTGCTCGCCTTATATAGCCAATGTCTGGCGAAATGGAGCATAAACAAGCATTTTACCATTAATTTAATTCTTTTAAATAGATTACCTGTCCATCCAAATGTTCACCGTATTGTTGGTGATTTCACATCTATTAATTTAACAGAGGTTGATTGTAGAAGAGCTGAGAAGCCATTTATAGATCATGTCAGTCAGATTCAACAGCAAATGTTTCGTGATTTAGACCATAGCAGCTTCTCAGGAGTAGAGGTATTGAGAGAGATGACAAGACAAAAAGGACAAGCGTATGCTTTTATGCCCTTTGTCTTTACGAGTGCCATTAATCTTATCGATTCCAATGGATTAATCGGAAAAATGAATGAGTATGGTATTAGTCAAACACCACAAGTATTTATTGATTGTCAGGTCATGGATGATGACAATGGCTTGCGTGTAAATTGGGATGTAAGGAAAGGCGTATTTCCAGCCAATGTAATAGCTGATATGTTTTCTACCTTCGAAACAGCCTTATTAAAATTAGTGCATAACGATCAAGCCTGGGAATCAGCGGCTTTGGTAAACTTGCCAAATGAACAAACAAGACAAAGAGCCAGTGTCAATAATACCTATTTAAACCAAGCAAAACGTCTATTACACCAAGGATTTTTCGAGCAAGCATTTCAGCAGCCTACAAAAATCGCGGTCATCGAAGGTGAGCAGGAATATTCTTACGCTGAACTAAGAGATATGGTGTTTAAATTAGGAAACCTACTTCAAAAACATCGGCTAAAACCAGGGGATAAGGTGGCTATCATTTCTGACAAACCCATCTATCAAGTGACAAGTGTGCTGGCTATTCTATCAATAGGAGCAGTCTATGTGCCAATTGATAAGGCTCAGCCGATTAGTCGAATCAAGAAAATAATCGATCAAAGTCAAGTAAAGGCTATTCTTGTGGATAAACCTCAGCCAATCTATGAAAGCTTAGAGGTACAATGCATTGCAGCTAATTTGCTGGAACAAAACGACACTATTTCCTATGACATTTATAAAGAAAATCCCGATGAATTAGCCTATATTATTTTTACATCTGGCTCAACCGGGGAACCCAAGGGTGTCGCCATGTCCCATGCTGCAGCCATGAATACGATTATAGATATTAACAGACGATTTGGTATTACTAGTAATGATCGTGTTCTTGCCCTATCTAAGCTTAACTTTGATCTATCCGTGTATGACATCTTTGGTTTGCTCACTGCTGGTGGTACGATTGTCTATCCAGAACAAGGTCATTTGTATGATGCAAACTATTGGTTATCGTGTCTGCAAACTAAAAAGATAACATTATGGAATACGGTGCCAGCACTAATGAAAATGCTACTAGCTGCTGATGAAACGGAGCAATTCACAATAGATTCCATGAAAAAGATCCTATTATCAGGAGATTGGGTACCACCAAAAATGGTTAAACAATGTGCAACTATGTTTCCAGAAAGCAGCATTCTTGCGCTAGGTGGTGCTACAGAAGCGGGTATTTGGTCTAATTATCATATTTGCAGTGAAGAAGACTTTGAACGAGAGTCTATACCTTACGGCTACCCGTTAGCAAACCAACGCTTTTATATTTTAGATGAACATAATGAGGATTGCCCGAATTGGGTTCGTGGAGAGCTGTATATTGCTGGAGATAGTCTTGCGGAGGGCTACTATCAGAATGCTGAAATGACAAATGAACGATTTATTACAAATATTAAACAGCAGCGGCTTTATAGAACAGGTGACTATGGAAGATATATGGACAATGGAGAAATCGAATTTATTGGACGTCTTGATAATCAAGTGAAGCTACGTGGAAATCTTATTAACCTAGGAGAAATTGAATCATTATTAAATAGACATGAGCAAGTAGACACTTCTTGTGTAGTCGTAATAGAAAATAAGTATTTATATGCCGCTGTTCAATTGAAAGAATATGCTAAGAGTGATGTGCATTGTAATGATTTCATTAATTATCTTGAAAATCTATTACCGTCCTATATGGTTCCAGCCAAATTATTTATTTTATCGAAGCTTACACTCAATGCAAATGATAAATTGGATCGCCAAATGGTTAAGGAACAGGTGCAGCAGTTAGTACAGGAAGGTCAGGCTGAAGAGAACCTACAACAGGAAGTAGGAATGACTCAATTAGAGGGAGCACTACAGCATTTTGCACAAGACGTTCTTCAGATAGAACATATTCAGGTAGATAAAAATTTATATGACTATGGAGCAGATTCCTTATCCTTATCACAATTAGCAGGGAAGATAAAAAAGTCAATTGAGAATGAAAATCAATATCATAAAATTACTTTCGACTTTATTCTTCGTCAATTGTTAAATGAGCCAGTTATTAAATTACTTGCACAAAAAATAATGCAACATACAGTGACAGAGACGCAGGAAAATCAACAACTAAATGAACGAAATCATCCCCAAGCAATAGGTTTATTAAAGGAGGAATCCTCTTCTTATGGTGAACCATACCGCATTGTTGTACATGCAGGATTAGGCACAATGAATGCCTTTAAATATTTAAACAAGCATTTAATACAACAAAATCTAGGGACAGTTATTAGTATTTCTATTCAAGATATAGATCGATATTTAGCCTTAGATAGTGCCAGGTTAATTGATTATTTAGCAGATGACTATGTACAACAAATTATGGCGAAACAAGTGAATCAAATCCAATTAATCGGCTATTGCATGGGTGGATTGATTGCTCTTGAAATGGCTAGAAGGCTGATGGAAAGAGGTGTGGAAATAATTGATTTTACGTTAATTGATAGTGCGCCGGTTTTATATGATATCGAGGACTCCATTGCTCTAGAATTAATCTTTATTACCAATTTTTATATTACTGTCGAGGATGTTTACAAAGGAGCATCCAATCAACAACTAATGGAAGCCATCATGCATATTTTCTATCAACATAATAAGAGTTTAAGCGCATTGAGTCTTGAGGAGCTAAAGCATGTAGAAGAATTTAAAGAGATGTACTGCTTTATCAAGAATTTATCACAACGAAGCAGAAAACAACGCTTTCAGGATTATCGAGCTGCCATTGAGCAAAAAACTGGTGAAATCATTCCAGATGAGATGCTAGAGGGGTACTATAACATTTATTTACACAGCTTTAAAGGGTCCAATGTGCGACCAATGGCTTACTTTGGCGATATTCGCTATTTAGTGGCGGAGGAAGATATGGATTTTATTTTTACCAATAGGCAGGATACGCTGAAGTTTTGGAAAGATCTGTGCATTGGTCATTTTGAGGAAATAACGATTGCTGGGAATCACATTACATGTATTGAAGATGACAACAATGCACATCGAGTGGCTGACATTCTGCTAGCATCAATTCAAGTGGGGAGTATTAGTCAATATGAATAAAAAATACGTAGGTATTATTGGTGCAACAGGTCAGGTAGGCGTGGGGGCTGTTGAAACTCTATTAAACAATTTTTCGGCTCCATTATTACTAGGAGGTCGGAAGAAAGCAAAGCTTATTGAACAATTTGGAGCAGAGTCCGAGACCATGAAATACCAAACAGTCGATGTCTTTGATGAAGCTAGCATTCGAGCCTTTTGTGAGCATTGCTACTTGGTTATAAATACGGCTGGTCCCTCTTCCATTACACTTGCACGAGTTGCTGAAGCTTGTCTAGTAACAAATACAAACTATATTGATGTTTCTGGTGATAAAGCAATGAAATTGGCAATAGAGGATGCTCTCGCAAAACACAATAATCCTATAACATGTGCCATATCTGCTGGTGTCTATCCTGGCTTGACGGAAATGTTTATAGCATTTTTATTAGGCCAAAAAAGGGTGGAGCGTATTAGCTGTTATTTTGCTGGTAAAGGTAGCTTTTCTGAAACAGGTGCCTATGATATTATCTCCAGCCTGGAAAAAGATGAGGGCTATGGAATGTCTTATTACAGTAATGGTGACATAAAGAAATTAACTTCAGGAATAGGAAGCCAAATGCTTTTACCTGCTCCATTTCATCAAGTATACACGCTCCCCCTAATGAGCGAGGAATTTATAGCCTGTGTAAAAGAATATAGGGCTACCAATGCCTATTTTTACAATACCTTTGCTTCATCTAAAATACTGAGTGATTTTATTATGATAAAGGCTATGCAGCCATATAAAACTGAGGAGGAAAAGCGCGCTTCAGCTAAACATTTAATGGCAACCTACCATATTCAAGATAAACAAGAGGGCTTTATTATTTATGTTGAAACAGAAGCAAATGGTAAAACACAAACAAGCTACCTACAAAGTAATACGAATTGGAACTATGGCTCTGGTGTCGTAGCTGCTTGTGTAGCGATGCAAATGCAAGAAATGAATGGTACAAATCAAAAAGGGTGTTACTTTGCGCAATCCATAGTTGATGTGGAAGAGTTAATGCATCAACTCGTAAAAACGAAGTTTATTTCAATTATAGAGGAGAAGTAGTGTGGATATAGAAAAAATGAAAATCATTAATACGATACAGGGCTATTCCCATTCGTATATTGTATACAGTGCCGTTGAGCTAGGCATTTTTAATGCATTGTTTTCAAAAAGCATGACAAATCAGCAATTGGCCACAGAGCTTCATCTTTCACCTTTATTATTAGAGCGATTTATGAAGGTTCTTGTAGCAATGGATTTCGTCTACCAAGAAAATGGTCAATACTCACTAACATCACTAGGTGAAAAATTATCAAATGATAGTGAAGAGTCAATGGCTGCAATGGTTTTATTTAATGGACGAATTTGCATGAAAGCGTGGGGTTATTTTTATGAAGGATTAAAGAATAATATTTCGCCCATTGAATTGATGGAGGGAGAGGCATTTTTTGAGACCAATGAAATAAGTCAAAATCGCTTAGGTACATTTAATGCAATGATGCGTCAATCAAGTTCACAGTTAAATTTAGAGCTATTATTTCAGACAAGAAAAGTGGCTGATATTAAGAGAATTGTTGATATAGGAGGTGGTGCTGGTGATGTAATGACACAGCTTTTACAAGGATTTCCATTAGCTGAGGGAATCATCCTTGATAAAGACTATATAAAAGTAGAAGCAGAGGAAACAATTCGTACATCCTGCTTACAGAAGAGATGTCAATTCATCGAAGGGGATTTCTTTTTACCTCTAGAGCATAAGGCGGATATGTATATCTTATCAAGAATTCTCCATGATTGGGATGATCGCCAAGCTACAGTAATACTCAGCAATATAGCAGCGATAATGGCTGAAGATAATGTATTGTTGATTATTGAAAAATTACTTCCTGAAAAGGTGTCAAGACAAGCCCTTCCAGCTTTTTTAGGGGATATGCATATTTGGACATTGTGTAATGGCCAGGAAAGAACTGAAAGTGAGTTTGAGCGACTGCTCCGACAGGTCAACTTATATATTGCTAGGAAACATTTTACGGATTCAGATATTGTTATACTGGAGGTTAAAAAGGATGAGCAGCCTACAAACAGAGGAAAAGATTACGAAATTTTTGGAGCATTATGAGAGACAAGGTTATTTGGAGCCATTGTCGCTTGCAGATGCCTTAAAAAACTGGGCAACTATTTACAAGAATAAGGTTGCACTTGTTGATCAAATAGGATCATTAACATATGAGGAGCTGTATCGATCAGCCAATTTTTTAGGACAGGGATTATTAGCACAGGGCATTAAGAGAGGTGACAATGTACTTCTTCAACTACCAAATAATATCTACTTTGTAAAGGCTTGTTTTGCGTTATTTATAATAGGTGCAAGGCCTATATTATTATTGCCCACACATCGAGAAAAAGATATAACAAGTGTTGCTAACCTAACAGAGCCTGTAGCAATAATTATACCATCGACATTCCATGGCTATGACTATCAATCTATGGCTGAAAAGGTAGCGAGGAATCAGCAAAGTATTTCCTGCATCATTACAGATGAACCAAACAATACATTTACTTCACTGCGAGATTTAGAATACCAGTTCCAAACACAGAAAGATGACTTAATGGAGCATCAATCCTCTTATCAAGATATTGCATTATTTTTACTATCAGGTGGGACTACAGGGACGCCAAAGGTTATTCCCAAACTGCATACTGCTTACTTATGTAATGCAAAAGCAGCAGCAGAGCGATGTCAGGTGACAGAAGATAGTACTTATCTTGCTGTGCTATCCATCGCACATGACTATCCTCTTTGTTCACCAGGTGTTCTAGGTACTTTAAGTAAGGGAGGTAAGGTTGTATTAAGTTCAACGAGTACATTTGATGAAGCACTAGAATGGATTGAAAAAGAGCGTGTTACCTATACATCTATCGTCCCTGTTATAGCAAATTTATGGGTAGAGTCTCTCGCCTTAGAAGAGCATGCAGATATATCTTCCATTGACTATATTTTATTAGGAGCAGCCAAGCTAGAGAAGCAATTGGCTCTTCAATTGATGACACAATTTCAGTGTCAGCTAATTCAGGGCTATGGTCTTGGAGAGGGTATTACTTGCTTCACTTCACCTAATGATGATATTGACACGATTATTTCATGCCAAGGTACACCGATTTCTAAAGGTGATGAATTTAAAATTGTTGATGAGAATGGCGATGAGGTTGCGCAGGGAGAAGCAGGGGAGCTGATTCAAAAAGGTCCATACACCTTCCTAGGTTACTATAAATCACCAGGAATGAATCAGCTAAGCTTTACGACGGATGGCTTTTTTAAAACAGGAGATAAGGCACGCATAACGGAGAAAGGTAATATTCAAATACTTGGAAGAGTAAAGGAGCAGATTAATCGAGCTGGAGAAAACGTAACTCCAAGTGAAATTGAAAGCTATCTTCTTGAGCATGCTGAAATTGTGGATGCTTCCGTTGTAGGGATTGCTGATCAGGAATTAGGGGAACGAATCTGTGCATTTGTTGTAAAAAAAGATAGAGAGCTTTCTTTAACAGAGCTTTGTCAATTTATGATAGTGAACGGTGTAGCAAATACTAAACTTCCTGATCAATTAGTGTATGTAGAGTCTATTCCCTATATTAATGTAGGGAAATCCGACAAGAAAAAATTAGTTGCACAATATCTAGTTTAGGAGGAACTTCAATGGCTAAGACAGAGGTTTTATTAAAATGGCAAACATTTAGAGATGAAGTATGCAATATGTTGAATCCTGGTGGGGAAATAGCGGACGATGCAAACCTACTACACATGGGCCTTTCCTCTATTGAAATGATGAAGCTCATAAATGTAAGTAAAAAGCTAGGCTATCGATTAACTTTTGAACAATTGGTAAAAAACCCTTATTTAAAGGACTGGGAACAATTAATGTTAGAGGAGGCTATTTCTGAGGAACAAATATCTCATAAGCATGACAATTATTATGTGGATATGTATGAGCCTTTTCCTTTAACAGAAGTTCAGTATGCCTATTGGGTGGGAAGATATAACGGACAGTACCTAGGAAATGTAGGCTGTCATGGCTATTTAGAAATTAATGTTGAACAGATTGATACAGAAAGATTGGCTGCTTCTTGGAAAAGGCTACAGGAGCATCATCCAATGCTGAGATCCTGTTTTACAGTAGATGGACAACAATTTATTTTAAAACAATCACAGGTGAAGCCCTTAATCGTTCATGATTATCGAATGGCGGATGAGCAGCAAATCAAACATCATTTAGAGGAGATTCGAACGCAAACATCTCATAGGCTACTAAAAATAGATGAAGGTCAAGTAGCAGAATTACAAATTACTTTATTACCAAATAATAAAGGCCGTATGTTTTTCGATATAGATCTATTAGTAGCTGATGTCCAAAGCTATCAAATACTATTAAGAGATTTAGCTGCATTGTACAATCGCAATGTGGAGCCTCAAGCACCCCTTGAATGGAATTTTGCTACATATTTGGCGGAAAAGAATAAAGAAAATGAACAAGAGAGACAGGAGGCAATAGCCTATTGGACAAAAAGGCTAGAGACATTACCAACAAAGCCCCAATTACCAGTCTCGAATAAGTCCGAAATAAATGCAACATTTTATCGACGCTCTTATTTTTTACGAGCGGAGTTATGGGAAAAATTAAAATATACTTCAGCAAGATCAGGCGTCACCCCTGCTATGACGCTGCTAACAATTTATAGTCTAATTCTTAATAAATGGAGCGAAAATAATCGTTTTCTTATCAATCTCCCATTATTTAATCGACAATCAACAACTAAGCATACGATTGAAGAAGTGGTTGCAGATTTTACAACAATCCTTTTAGTAGAGGTTGATTTACAGGAGCAAAGAACATTTTTACAGGATGTGCAAACCATTCAAAACCAATTTCATACAGATATGAAATATACAGCCTACTCTGGTGTGGATGTACAAAGAGACTATGTTCGATTGCATAGCAGTGAACAACAAATTGCCCCTGTTGTTTTCTCATGTAATATCGGTTCACCTTTATTGAATGAAGAGTTTAAATCAGTATTTGGCGATATCCATTATATGATTTCCCAGACGCCACAGGTTTGGCTGGATCTCCAAGTGTTTGAGCAGGATGGCGGCTTGCTTTTAATTTGGGATAGTATTGATGATGTATTTAAGCCACAGGTCCTTGATGAGATGTTTACAAGCTTCAAGCAAACAGTGGATAGTGTCGCTAATAGGAATGATTGGTCGATGCCACTTCATATTCCAATAACAGAGCAATTAGCGATTAGAAAAAATGTTCAGTCAGAAATGACCGTAGAGCCGACTTGCCTACATGCACCATTTTTCACTCAAGCTCAACAAATACCGAATGAGCAAGCATTGATTTTCCCTGCACAACAGACATCAATCACTTATGGTGCTTTACAGGAAAAGGCACAACGCATCGCTCAATATTTGCACCTTAACGGTATCCGAAAGGATGAGGCAGTTGGACTATTAATGGAACGAGGCATTTCTCAGATTGCTACAATTTTAGGGATTTTAGCCGCAGGAGCGGTGTATGTACCAATTGGTCTCAAGCAGCCGTTGTCTCGAAGAAATAAAATTTATGAAGCAGCGGATATACGATTTGTTGTAACAGATCAACCTCAGCTAGATGATGACAGTGGCGTTTCTTATTTATCTGTTGCAGATGCAGAACAGTGTGAGAGATGCTTTGAAATCATCTATGATGCAGCCTCTCCTGCTTACATTATTTTTACCTCAGGCTCAACGGGTGTGCCTAAAGGTGTAGAGATGACACATGAAGCCGCATGGAATACCATTTATGCCGTCAATCAGCTTAATCAAATCAATATTGAAGATTGTGTATTAGCTGTATCTGCCACAGAATTTGATTTATCAGTTTATGATATGTTTGGCTTGTTGGCTGTTGGTGGCAAACTGCTATTACTGAGTGAAGAGGAAGTGCGACGTGCAGATAAATGGGTACACTATATTGAAGAATTTGGTGTTACATTATGGAATTCTGTACCTATATTATTTGAGATGTTATGTGCAGAGCTAGAGCACGAGGAGAAAAGCCTTCCAACAATTAGACATATTTATTTATCTGGAGATTGGATTAAACCAGATTTAGTACAGCAGATGCAACTAAAAACGCCTCATGGTACTTTAATAGCCATGGGTGGAGCTACTGAAGGTGGGATATGGTCTAATTATTTTAAAGTAACCAATGATATTGTTCATAAATATCCAAGTATTCCATATGGATTCCCATTACCAAATCAGCAGTATCGTGTCGTTAATAAAAGAGGTGAGGATTGTCCAAACCAAGTTGCAGGTGAACTATGGATTGGCGGTAATAGTATTGCTGAGGGGTATAAGGGAAATGTCCAGCAAACAAATAACCAGTTTATCTCTATTGATGGGCAAAAATGGTATCGAACAGGGGATTATGGCAAGTATTTAGATGACGGCGTTTTATTATTTTTAGGTCGAAAAGATGAACAGGTCAAGGTTAATGGACATCGTATTGAGTTAGGTGATATTGAAAGAAGCCTAAAAAATAATTCATGTATTAAAGATGCGGTAGTTCTTGCCACTAAACAAAAAAGTGGAAATCAACTTCATGCTTTTATCACTGCCGAAGGTTTTGGTAAGCTTTTTGATATTCAGACGACATCCTCTGACATACCTAAACTTGTTCGAAGCGTGATAGAATCGGTTTCTCAAAATGCAAGCGCTGGAAACTTGGATGATTTAGATGCAATGCAGGAATTTATGCAGGAAATCAATCAATTAACTTGCTATGGGATAATATCGATTCTACAGCAAATGGACTTTCCTATGTACAAAGGACATAGCTATGATGTTAAACAATTAATAGAAGAAAAGCAGATAGAGGCGAGGTATTATGAGCTTATTTTCCAATGGTTTAGTTTGCTACATCAGCTACATGTAGTAGCGACTATAGATCATATCACCTATACAAATAGGATGAATTTATCGGATTATCAGCTACCTCATTTAGTTCATTACCCAAATATTTTAAAATTCGGTACGTCCTTTATAGAGAATGGGCAAGCAATACTAACAGGAAAAATTTCACCAGCTTCGTTATTATTCTCTGAAAATGCATTATCCCCGATGAAGGTGATATGTGAAGAGCCAGGAGCTATAGAAAGTCATCGTCTATTAGCTACCGTTATTAATAGAATTAGCACAGCTAAGAAAAATCCAATACACATTTTAGAGCTTGGAGCAAGAAGTAGCTCGTTTACTGAAGCCATCATTCAGCAATTGGCAGGTGTGGATTATCATTATACAATCACGGATGCTTCTATATATTTTAAAGGTGAATTTGATCACATTCTTTCAGACCATATAGAATTTGCTACATTAGATATGGAAATTGACCCTGTTTTACAAGGCTATACATGCCATAAATATGACCTGATAATTGCAAATAATGCGCTACACAGAATGAGGAATTTACCAGAAATGATGCCCCTTATTGAGCAGCTTTTAAGTGTCGATGGCTTGATGATTACTACTGAAAACACGATGAATAGCAGCCTGCAGCTCATTACAACAGGCTTTGAAGAAAATGGATTTACGCAATATGAAGATGGAAGAAAAGAGGTTTGCCAGCCATTATTAGCGGATACTCAATGGCTAGAAGTTTTTAAGAAAGCTGGTTTTTCAAATGTGAATGTGGTGAATCATCCGCAACTATTTGCGCACCATATTTTTATTGCTCAGTCATCTCCTGTGAAAAAGCAAATTAATCAAAGAAAGCTAGAGGGCTATGCTCGAGAGCAATTGCCAGATTATATGATTCCTAGACATATTACGTTACTTCGCAAAATGCCTTTAACGAATAATGGGAAACTAAATCGTAAGCTATTACATGCCAGCGTTGATATTGGGACTCAGGAGCAGGCAGAACCTTCACGTTCAATGACTATTCTGGAGCAAAAAATCGCAAATGTTTGGAAAGAGGTATTAGAGAAATCGCATATTTCACTAGACGATAATTTTTATCAACTTGGTGGAGATTCATTAATTGCCACGCAACTTAATAGTCAATTACAGAAAAAATTAAATTTGCCCACTTCCTTAGAGGCAATTTTCAAATATCCGAAGTTTAGTGATTTTACTCACTATATAGCAGAGCAAGCAATGGCTGAGACAGAGGAAATAATGCCTACACCTTTTGAGAATATTGAAAGTGATACAAGTCATCTTTATGAGCCATTCCCATTAACAGATATTCAGCAATCCTATTGGCTTGGAAGAAATAGTGTATATGACTTAAGCGATGTGTCAGCTCATTGTTATTTTGAGCTTGAATGTGACGAACTGGATATCGAGGCAGTAAATGCAGCTTGGAATCTATTAATTCAGCGTCATGATGTTATGAGAGTGGTTGTACTGAATAATGGATTGTCCCAGCAAATTATGAAGGATGTACCAGCTTATCAAATTAACATTAATGATTACAGGAATCAGGATTACGTAGCTTTTACTAATGGGGTGCAAGCAACTAGAAATCAAATGTCCCAGCGTAGGTTTGATGTTAGCAAATGGCCATTGTTTGATATTGAGGCAAGCTTAAGTCCAAATCAGACAACGCGATTACATGTTAGCTTTGACAATACCGTATTTGATGGCTATAGCATTTTTCTGCTATTTGATGAGTGGTATAAATTATCTTATATACCGACTATAAATTTACCTACCATCAATATAAGCTTTAGAGATTATGCTATTGCATTAGCGGAATTAAAAAATTCTACTCAGTATAAAAATGATAAGAATTATTGGGAAGAACGTGCCCAAAAGCTACCTTCTGCTCCAGAGCTGCCACTAGCCAAGCAGCCAAATGAAATCAAAGAACAAAAATTTACACGCTATCAGGCAGTTTTAAAGAAGGATAAATGGGAAGCTATGAAACAAATGGCTCATCAACTTCATTTAACGCCTTCAACGATTATTATGACAGCCTATGCAGAAGTTTTAGGCAGATATAGCCGTCATCAGCATTTTACATTAAATTTAACGCATTTTAACCGTTTACCTTTACATGAGGATGTCAATAAATTAATTGGAGATTTTACTTCTTTAGTATTGATTGAAATAGATCATCGTCACACAAGCAATTTCATTATGCGCTGTCGGGATATGCAAAAACAGTTATTGCAGGATCTTGAACATACGCTTGTGAGTGGTGTGGAAGTTGAGCGAATGCTTCGAAAAGACAGAAGCCATTTTAACGAAATTGTTATGCCAATAGTCTTTACTAGTGGAATTGGCGTGAATAAGGATCATTTAGAGGATATTTCTTATTTAGGGAAAATCATTTATGGAGCATCGCAAACACCTCAAGTTTGGTTGGATCATCAAGTATTCGAGCAAGATGGTGAGCTCATCCTATCCTGGGATGGTGTAGAAGAATTATTCCCTTCAGGTTTATTGGCTGAGATGTTTGATGCTTATCTTCAGCTTTTAGATCAACTAAGTCAGGGAATGAGGTCGTGGCAACAGACCGCCACTCTGATTACTCTACCAGATGCAAAGCAGCGGGAGGTCATTCATCAAGCAGCTATTATCCCAACATCTGAAGAAACACTTATCAGTTTAATAGAAAAACAATGCCTTACATTTGCTGAAAACCCAGCGATTATTGATGCAACGAAGACAGTTAGCTATAAGGAATTAGCCGGTATGTCAAAAAATATTGCTACTTCCATTGGAACAGAGACATCTCAAACTATCATTATATTAATGGAAAAAGGATGGCAGCAAATTGTTGCAGCGCTAGGAATTATGAGAGCGGGGGCAGCATATTTGCCAGTAGATGTGGATACACCTTTGGAACGACTACAGCAGATTATACTGCAAGCACATATCGACACAATTATTACTACCCAGTCTCTATATAGTCGATTCAGTCATTTAGGCTTAAACATTTATACAGTTGAGTCACTAATTGAAACTCAGCCAGAGAAAATGACAACACTTCGCACAGTATCACCTGATGATTTAGCTTATATTATTTTCACATCAGGCTCTACAGGCAAGCCTAAGGGCGTTGAAATTACCCATCGTAGTGTGATAAATACCATTTTAGATATAAACAAACGTTTCGAAGTAACATCCTTTGATCGTAGTATAGCTTTATCGAATTTTACCTTTGACTTATCCGTATACGATGTATTTGGCTTACTCGCAGTAGGCGGAGCAGTAGTTATACCTGAGGTGCAGAAGCTGAAGGACCCTGAGCATTGGCTAGAGGTATTGCATAAACATCATATTACAATCTGGAACACAGTACCAACCTTTATGGAAATGTTTGTGAATTACCATAAAACAGCTACTACAATTGCAGAGCGGGGTCATTCTTTAAGATGGGTGCTATTAAGTGGTGATTGGATAGCATTAACCCTTCCAGAAAAAATAAAAAGTATTTTCAAAGATTCACAAGTTATCAGTCTAGGAGGAGCCACAGAATGCTCCATTTGGTCCAACTATTTTATGGTAGAAACGATAGAAGATTCATGGAAAAGCATTCCTTATGGGAAATCACTTTCACATCAGCAATTGTATGTCTTGAATGCCAATTATGAGGATAGCCCTATTTGGGTAAAAGGTGATTTATATATTGGTGGTATTGGTTTATCGACAGGGTATTGTAATGATCAGGAGAGAACGAATGCCCACTATATATATCATCCAATAACAGGAGCTAGGATTTACAAAACGGGAGATCTAGCCAGATATCTTCCTGATGGTAATATTGAATTTTTAGGTCGTGAAGATCAGCAAATTAAAATGAATGGTCATAGAGTAGAATTAGGGGATATTGAAGCCAATTTATGCAAGCTTCCGATTGTACAGCAGGCTGCTGTTATCATGCAGGATAATAAGCTAATAGGCCATTTAAAGCTTCATAAAGACATTCAGCATGATTTAGTAGAAACATTGACAACAGATACAAAGCTTTCTGTCAGTCTTGAGACAATAAAAAATGAATTAGAGCATATGAAGCCGACCCTTCAGATGACTGAGCTTTCCGATTATACAGTAGCAATTGAATGGCTTAGTGTCGGCATGATGTTTTTAGATTTATCTGCACTGAACGTCTTTAAAAAGCGGGGTCAAATATTGAGGAAGGAGGAAATAATAGGAGTTGTTGCGAATACGTATGAATCTTTAATAGGGCATTGGCTAGATTATCTGGTTGAATATGGTTTTATAGAGAGGAACGATGCTAGCTATATCGTCAATTTCAGTAAAGATGACGCTTTACAGTATATGAATAATAAGTTAAATGATTTTCATCTTGGTGAAACAATGCCGATATTCCAGCAATTAAAGGAGCAGCTATTCACTTCTCAAAAGGCACGTCTAGCCATTCTAAAAGGCGAGCAGCAAGCCAAGATTTATTTAGTAGATTCACAGGGATTCTTAACTCCAGAACAATTAGGTCACTATAATTTATGGAGTCAATATACACAAGATTTAGTGGACAATATGATAAGCATATTATCAAAATCCAATGAAAAGCAAGGGCTAAATGTCTTGGAGCTTGGCACAAGAACAGGTCAGGGCAGTCATCAATTTGCACAGCATTTTAGAAGCTCTGGTCAATATACCTATGCTGATGAATCATCTGATTTTTTACATCGTAAAAAGGCAGCGACAACTAACGACCATGTTAAATTTATGCAATATGATGTTAATTTCCCACCTGATAATCAGGATATTGATCTTCATACCTATGATTTAATCATTGCTGAAAATACACTGCATCGAAGCCGTCATTTGAATCATACACTGACCTATTTAAAGCGACTCTTAAAGCCAGATGGTCTTATTATATTAACTGAGAATGTAAAGAATAATGCACTATTGCTAATTACAGTGGCATTTTATGAGGAAGGCTATCACCAACTTGCTGATGCTAGGGGAGCAGAGAAATTACCTTTACTTGATTGCGAGACATGGCAACAATTATGGAAAGATGAAGGCTTTAATTATTTATTAGAGTGGCCTCGGGATGACGTTAAATGGTGTGGTGAACATATCATGATGGTTGAGGGACCCTCAACAATTCAAAGGTTAGCCCTTGAACGCTTTAAAGAAGAGGTAGAGCATAATCTTCCTAAATATATGTGTCCAGAAGATTATTTCGTTCATGAATCCTTCCCAATAACAGCAAACGGTAAAATTAACCGCAAGCAGCTGGCACACTATAAAATTTCTTATCAGCCTGAGCTTGTGAAACAGGGGAGACAAGCAGTAACACCAGAAGAGCAAACTATTGTTCAGGTCTGGAAAGAAATTTTGAAAACAACGTATAGCAGTGTGGTCGATAACTTCTTTGAACATGGTGGTGACTCGCTTAAAGCAATTAGATTTATTAATCGACTTAGTGAACTGGAGTATTCCTTAACGTTGGAAAAATTATTTTTACATCCTACCATTGAGGGAATGGCTGCAAATCTCGTTGCACAGAAGAATGATCAGGATAAGGAAGAAGAACATGTAATAGGTACATTGTAAGATAAGATGTTGCATAGAGAAGAAGGCATTTCTTATTTGAATATTTATTAACTCTAAACAAAATGCACAGTGGTGTCATTTTTGCAGTGGCACCACCGTGTCAACTATTCGATCAATAAAAACTAGATAAATGAAAGAGTGATACAGTAGTGACTCAAAAGTTACGTGTACTTGTATGCGGCACAAGATTTGGCCAATTTTATTTAGAGGCTATCCAGCTTTCACCACTTTTTGAACTAGCAGGGATTCTTGCGCAGGGCAGTCAAAGGTCAAAACAATGTGCCAGTGTATACGAGACAAATTTATATACGGATATTGAGGACATACCTCATGACATTGATATTGCTTGCATTGTTGTTTCTACAAGCGTGATGGGAGGTCCGGGTACAGAACTTGCAATAACGTTCATGAAAAGGGGCATTCATGTATTATTAGAACAGCCAGTACATTATCAAAATTTAATCGACTGTTACCGCATGGCAAAACAACAGCGTGTAAAGTTTATGGTAGGAGATTTATATGGCAATTTACCCTTTGTCAATAAATTTATAGAAGCTGCTCAAACTATAATGCAGAAGGAAAAGCCTTTATATTTGAATATCGATATGGCAACCCAGGTTTCATTTCCACTAGCTCATATCTTAACAAAATTACTTGGTAATGTTCAGCCCTGGGAAGTAAAGGATGTGATTACTGGCAATATGCCGTTTCAATTGCTTTCCGCCATGCTAAAAGATATTCCTACAACGATACGAGCACAAAATCAAGTAGATGTTGTGGTCTCAGATAGTTATATGCATTTAATGCATCATATTACATTAGGGTTCGATAGTGGTAAATTGACTCTTTTTGATACGAATGGTCCCGTAATATGGACACCTAGAATGCAAATCCCTAATATTTCGCTAGTTCCTAGAAAATTGGAACAGGAAGCCTCCCTCTCACTCACTAGCTCGGTGATAGAGGATTTTGCATCAAATAATAATGCTACATTTAAAGACATTCTGACAAAGACCTGGCCTTCCGCCATTTTATACGATCTTGAGAGATTAGCAAATTGGATTACCCATGACATGAATTCAATCGAGATGGGAAAAGAAGGGCAACAGATGCTTCAAGCTGCACAGCTATGGAGTGGAATAACGAATGCCTTAGGTTATCCAAATGATTGTGAGCGAGTACCTCAATCATTTTTAAATATTGAGGATATAAAACTACAGCTTCGGAAAGAAGAATCTATGGAAGCACGCTATAAGCAGTTAACATTGGATGGTGTTCAACAGGCTGTTACAAATTTTAATGAGGTTTGTTTAAAAACGATTCTACTTGAGCTCCAGAAAAACAATATATTCACTTCAAAGAACAGAATATATCATGCTGATGAAATTTCTCATGCTCTCCAAATCGCTGATAGATTTCAATTTATTCTTACAAGATGGTTAAGGGCACTTACTAATCATGGTTATCTTATTTGTCTAAATACAGGCTTTGTATTAAATTATCCAGTGTTGACTTCTGAAGAGGTAGAGAGAGCATGGCAAGAGCTTAAATCAGTATGGTCAGATCAATTGATGCCTGCCAATGTCATAAATTACTTTTATAGACACGCTAAACTTCTAGGAGATTTAATAACGGGTAAGCAATCTGCTGTCCAGCTACTTTTTCAAGAGGGTGAGATGGATGTAGCTAGATCCTTATATAAGGATACAATGATTGCTTATTTTCTGAATAAAGAAGTCGCCAGCATAGTTACCGCACAGATTGCAATAAAGGATAAAGTAAATATCTTAGAAATTGGGGCCGGAACTGGTGCAACTACTACAGAGGTCATTGATAGCATTGTTAAAAATCAGCTACAAAATAACATGAGCTGCTATTTATTTAGTGATATTTCAAATTATTTTATTAATGAAGCAAAAAAATCATTGCAGCATATTCAATGGCTAGAATTTATGAAAATAGATATAGAAGATAGGGGGGATATATCCTTTGTTGAGAATAATTCTCAGGATATGATTTTAGCTGCTGGTGTGTTAAATAATGTGAAAAATACTAAAGAAATATTATTGATGCTCCAATCACTATTAAAAAAAGATGGCTTAGTTATATTAACAGAAGCAGATGGTGAATCCATACAAATGTTAATTTCACAAGTCTTTATGATGGAGCCTGCGAATGATAAAAGAGTGGAAACATCATCTACTTTTTTAACGACAGCTCAATGGCTGGAAATATTTAATGAGGTGGGATTCAGGTGTATTTCAAGACAACCTGATAAGGGACATAAATTATATCCACTAGGACAACGATTATTTGTTTTAGAAAAAATGAAAGGAGGAAACTGAAATGAATTCGAAAATATGGTTTCCATTCTTACGCGATAATCGTAGTGATGTCAATGTATTTTGTTTTCATCATGCAGGAGGATCAGCCTCAAACTATAAAGAGTGGGTAAGTAAATGCACACAAGTAAATATGTATAGTGTCGAACTACCCGGGAAGGCAACACGAATAAGTGAAGAGCCGATTTTAAACATAGAAGAAGTAAGTGTCAAAATAGCTCAGGCAATTACACATATTTCAGTTAATAAAAAGGTAGTATTATTCGGTCATAGTATGGGCGCCGCAATTGCATTTGAAGTGGCGCACTATCTTGAAACAAAAACTAACACACAGCTCCAATTTTTAGTCGCTGCGAGTCGTCAAGCACCTCATTGTCAGGGCAAGGATAAATATCATTCTTCGATGCCTGATCAGAATTTAATAGACGAGTTACATCGACTTGGTGGAACACCATCGTTGCTTTTAAAGAATCAAGAGTTTCTTAATTTTATCATCCCATCCATCAAAAATGACTACTGCTTACATGAATCTCTTTGCTACAAGGAACAGAAATTGAATACGCCTATTATTGCTCATTTTGGTGAGGAGGACCCAGATCTTTCTGCCACAGACCTAGGCAGATGGCAAGAGGTGACGAATCATGACTTTATGCTTCAAAAATTTCAGGGAGGGCACTTTTTCCTTTATGAAATAGAGGATTCTTATTTGCAAAGCTTAGAGGATACTATTATGCAAGGCAGTGAAAGAGTAAAATGACCAATTGCAATCAATTAAAAGTTTATTTATATAGAACAGAACATGTTAACACACATAATTCCGACCTTTTTAAACGCTTTCTTCTATTAAAAGAAGCAGGATTAACTGATGTTCAATTTCAATATGGTCCATATGGCAAGCCATTTGTCCATGTGCCAGATGTCCATTTTAATATATCTCACTCGGGACAATATCTAGCTGGTGCCGTTTCAACTTGCAGTTTTATCGGCATCGATATTGAAAGGATCAAGCCTATAGATTTTGATTGTATTGATTTTTTTATGAATAAAAAAGAAATTGCTCATTTTAATGAAATTCGATTAAAGGAAGAAAAGCTAGATTATTTTTATACAATATGGACCCTAAAAGAAGCTTATTCCAAAATGATGGGTATGGGATTACATATGAAATTAACAGAAATAAGTATAGATAATCAGCAAATAAAGCCAACATTAAAGGATGTATTTTGGCATTCCATAATAGTTGATGACCTTTATCGTCTATCTCTTATTTGTAGTCAAGAGATGAATTTAAATGTTGTACACATCACAGAAGATCTGATAATACAAGAATTTAAAGCATAATCATTTTATCTAAGTAAGGTGAAGACTATGGAAAAAATAAAACTATCTGACATCCTTTATCATTTTAACAACAATGATACCTTTTTGAAGACGCCTGAAAGATTATTGGTATTCAATGGGAAACAAAAAAAATTTCAATTAACCAATAATGATTCTACAGCGCTTACAGAAGAAATTAGGGCACTTCAAAAGCAATATAAAGCACCGATGATTATTGGAGCTATCCCATTTGATCAACGTAGTAAAGCAACGATTATTATTCCAGATACCATTGAGAATTACCATCACTCAAATTTGATTGATGATTTACAGGCTACACCTCAGTTCTTGTCAATAGAGGACAGCATTGATTTACCTAGCAGATCTCAATTTAACGGAATGGTTCAAGAAGCATTACATTCCATTCATAAGCAACAATTTAGCAAGGTTGTTCTTGCAAGATCATTAAAATATCGTTTACAAGCTGAACCACCAATCACAGCATGGTTAACAAATTTACTACACAAAAATAAACAAGGCTATATTTTTTCTATTGCCCTGGACAACACTCAAAATCTGATTGGCGCTAGCCCAGAGCTACTTGTGAAAAAGGAAGGGAATATTGTAACGATAAATCCATTAGCTGGTTCACGCAAAAAAACCTGTGATATGGTAAAAGATAAAGCTATTGAGAATGAGCTGCTACATGCTGAAAAAGATTTACATGAGCATAAAATTGTCGTGGATTATATTTGTGAGAAATTGCAACCCTATTTAGGTGAAATAGAGTACAATGAAAAACCAGCTATTCTTTATACAGATACAATGATGCATTTATCCACTGTTATTAAGGGAAAAATAAGAAATGATACTACGACTGTATTGGATTTAGCGCAGCTATTACATCCCACACCAGCTATCTGTGGGGCACCACAAAAACCTTCATTAGAATTTATACAGAAAATGGAGCCCTTTAATAGAGGCTATTATACTGGAATTGTTGGGTATATGGATCAGAATGGAGATGGGGAATGGGTCATCACGATTCGCTGTGCTGAAATCAATCAAAGGGATATAACATTATTTGCAGGGGCAGGCATTGTCAGTAGCTCTGAGCAGGATAGTGAATATAATGAAATCTCTGCGAAATTTACAACGATGTTACTGGCTATGGGGCTAATACAGTAATAGTCTACACTTTAAAACAAAAGGGGGAAATCTGACATTAGAGATTTCCCCCTTTCATATATCTATTGCGGAAGATATGTTTGGCCTTTAAAAGTAAGCTTTGAAGCGGAGATTAAAATTTCTTTATTTTCTAGGAAGTAGGGATCTAATATTTTGTATAAAGCATCCCATTTTGCTTCAGACTGCTCCTGTTTTCCATCTTTATCAAGAGCAGTTGCTTCTTCATATAGTAGTTTTAATTGCTTTTTATCTGCTGTACGGATTTCAAAATCAAAGTCAGCGATAAAATCCTCAAACGGAATTGGCTTAAAATATGGATTAATGACTTCATAGAATTCTCCCCATAGTTGATCAGATTGCTCATAATTGTTGTCTTTATCTGCCTTTTGAGCCTTTTCATAAATTGCTTTTAGTTTTGTCATAACTTCAGCAGAGATGTCTACTTCCATACTCGCCATATATTCATCAAAAGGAGTTGGTGGATATAGCTCATCTAAATATGGTTGCAAGATTTTATAAAATTCATCCATTTTTTCTTGAGCTTTATCTTCTTTACCTGCTTTTTCAAGCTTTACCCACTCTTCATAAAAGCCTTTTAATTGTTTTTTCTCACTAACCTTAATAACAATATTTTTCTCACTAAATCCATATTCATCTAAATATTGCTCAAAGGATACTGGCTGCCAACTTGCTAATATATAAGGCTTTGTGATTTTATCCATTGCAGCATACATCTTTTCAACTTCATCATAGTTCTCTTCTTTTTCTAACTTTTTGATTTCAGTAAAGATGTTTTCCAATTTCTTTAAATCTTCAGCTGTTACCTCTTTAGGTAAGCCTTTTTTATAAATATCAAATGTGTAGAACTCAGTATAATCCTTTAATACACTTCCTTCTACGGTAATTTCCTGACCTTCGACTAAATTCATTTTTTCAATTTGCTCATCAGAAAATTTGTGAAAACCAATAAAGTAGTTTTTACCGTCTTTGCCTTTTACATTGATCCCATCTCCTACAATATTTTTAATAGTTCCCTTAATTTGCTGTTCGATTTGGATCGTCACATCTTTTGCTGTTTCCTGAGATGTTGCTCCAGCTTGAAGTGGTGTGAAAACAGCCATTCCTAATGTAAGTGCAGAAGCAATCATCCAAGTTTTTCTAAGTGGTTTTCTCATCAACATATCTCCTTTTGTTCAACTAGTGTTACCAATTATTAGACGTATTTCCATTACAAAAAGTTTTATCTTGTGAAAAAAATTAGGAAATATTTTCTCGAAAGCTTTTTGATTGAAATGAAACAAGCTAGAGTGAAGAAAATTTACAGGGGAAAAGAAAAAATTCCTAGCTATTTATGAAAATAAATAACTAGGAATTTTTCATGTTGTTGAAATACTATTATGTCAATGAAATCAAGGTGACAAATTAAAAAGTATAGCCCTTTTTCAAAACGAGGGGTTGATCTCCGTTCCGACTGAGTGCTTTCCTGGGGGCGTCCGATGAGCCGCTTCACTCGCGTTGCTCGCTCCAGGGTCTCATCTGTGACGCTGAATCCCCGAGGAGTCACTCAGTCTACACTCCAATCAACCGTTGCTCATCGTATTTTCTATTGGCATTTCACATAAATGTGTAGTGATAAAATGAAGTCTTAACCAATACTATTTTGCCAATAGTGGAGCTTTGATAATATTTTTTTATGCGAAAACAGAGTGACAGCAATGAGTAGCTTTATGTAAAGTCAAAGTGGTTTTATCCATAAAATGCAGGACAACAACTATAGAATTGTGTCACTATTGTATCCATTTAATGATGGTGAGTAACATGCTTTTACTTTTCTTTTGAAGGAAGAAAATATTTAAAGTTCTACACTATTGATGATTGGAGTGCAAGGCTACTCGACTCCCGTGGGATAGCGAGACAGACGAGACCCTGCACGGAGCGTCAGCGCAGGAAGCGGCTCGTCGCTCGCCCACAGGAAAGCGAGTAGCCTGGAACGGAGATCACCTTCATTTGACTTAGGAGTGTTCACAAAGAGTCCCTTGACCATTTAGTTTTTCAACACTATGAAAAGACGAGAATAATTTAAATTCTCGTCTTTTTTTGCATTTTTTGCGAAGAAAATAAGTGGTAAGGGATTATTGGACATAAATTAGTTTGTAATTTGATTGGAAAAGGGTTGAAGCTAAGCAAAAAGGAGCGGCCTGATTGGAAAGGTGATGGGCAGATCAGAAAGCGGGTTGAATAGAGAGAAAAAATGCTAATGCTGATCAAAAAGAGGGTTGAGCAGAACGGAAAAGTGCTGGAGCGGATCAAAAAAAGTGTAGATCAGAGCGGAAAAAAGCTGGAGCGGATCAAAAAGAGTGTTGACCAGAGCGGAAAAGTGCTGGAGCTGATCAAAAAGAGTGTAGGTCTGAGCGAAAAATAGCGGAAGCTGATCAAAAAGAGTGTAGGGCAGAGCGAAAAATAGCCGAAGCCGATCAAAAAGAGTGTAGGCCAGAGCGGAAAAGTGCTGGAGCGGATCAAAAAGAGTATAGGCCAGAGCGAAAAATAGCCGAAGCTGATCAAAAAGAGTGTAGGGCAGAGCGAAAAATAGCCGAAGCTGATCAAAAAGAGTGTAGACAAGAGCGGAAAAGTGCTGGAGCTGATCAAAAAGAGTGTAGGTCTGAGCGAAAAATAGCCGAAGCTGATCAAAAAGAGTGTAGACCAGAGCAAAAAAGTGCTGATACTGATCAAAAAGAGCACCTACCTGAGCAAAAAAGACATGCAACAGAGCAATAAGTGCAGTACCCTTGAGCGAAAATTAATTAAAACAAGAATTATATTTTAACGCTTTCAACCAACCCCCTCCCCTAGTGACGAATTGAAACTTTCTTTGACGATACATATAACCAAGAATACGTTACAATAATGATATAGTAGTTTTCGGAGGGATTTTTTATGATGAAAAAAGAGTTTGCTGTTATTGGGCTTGGACGTTTTGGGGGAAGTATTGTTCGCGAGTTAATGAGTCAGGGTGCACAGGTTATGGCAATTGATCATTCTTCGGAGCGTGTAGATGAATTTGCTTCCATTGCCACTCAGGCTGTTATCGCGGATTCGACAGATGAGTCGGTCCTAAATTCATTAGGTATTCGTAATTTTGAGCATGTAATCGTTGCAATTGGTGAAGATATCCAGGCCAGTATTTTAACAACTATTATTTTAAAGGAAATTGGTGTTCAACAAATTACAGTCAAGGCTCAAAATGACTATCATGAAAAGGTACTACGCAAAATTGGTGCTGATTTTGTTGTTCACCCTGAGCGTGATATGGGGATACGGATTGCCAATAATATGCTATCCAATACAGTTCTTGATTATTTGGAGCTTTCAGATGAACACTCAATTATGGAGTTAAAGGCAAATGATGCAATTGCAGGCTACTCCATTATGGATTTGGATATTCGTGCTAAATATGGTATTAACATTGTTGGCATCAAGCGTGGCCCTGATATAATCGTCTCACCACAAGCTAGTGACAAAATTTTACTAGGGGATATTATGCTTGTCATTGGGGCTGATGTAGACATTAACCGCTTTGTGAAAAAGGCATTGAATGGGTAGTGTCCAATGAACAAACGTAGATGGAGATTAGTCATTTTAGCAGCAATTATACTAACTGTTGCGTTTACCATGCAGTTTCGAGAAAAAAATAAGGAAGCAGCCATCTCAGCGATTTTGGATCAAGCATCACAAATTGATAGCATCGAGCTTTTTAAAGGAGAGCAATCGATCATTCGCTTAACAGGTGAGGACGCAACAACCAATCGTGAAAAATATCCGCTAAGTCATGTTAGGGATTTGAGCAAAAAAGAAAGAGCCATCTTTGAAGAGAAACCAGCCTATCGGATTGTTTACAAAATAAAAGATAAAACGCTATATGAGGTAGATATTCTAAAGGTAGCCATTAGCTCTGAACTAAGCGAAGAGCTACAGCAAATGGTTTTTCATGTGGGCAATCAGCAATATTTAATATATTGGGCAAACGAGGAGAAAGCACTTGAGCAATCCACAAGTACGCAGCTTTTACTTGAACAATATGGGAAATTAAGAGGGTAGTGAAACAGCATTGGCTGTCATCACTACCCTTTTTTCTTAGGATACAATAGTGGTCTTTCCTTGAAGTGCACGTTCTTGCATAGCTGTATCAAACTCTTTTTCAGATTTTGACACTACCACACAGGCTACACCATTACCAATTAAATTTGTTACAGCACGAGCCTCAGACATAAAGCGATCAACACCGATTAAAAGTGCTATTCCTTCCACTGGAATCATTGGGAAGGCAGCTAAAGTCGCTGCTAATGTGATAAAACCTGAACCTGTTACACCCGCTGCACCCTTAGAAGTAATCATTAAAATTCCAAGTAGTGTAATGATTTGAATCCAAGTGAGGTCCATTCCATATGCTTGTGCTATAAACAATGCAGCCATTGATAGGTAGATGGAAGTCCCATCAAGATTAAAGGAGTATCCAGTAGGAACGACTAAACCTACAACCTGCTTCGAGCAACCGAAATTTTCAAGCTTTCGCATCATAGACGGTAAAGCTGATTCAGAGGAGGATGTACCGATAACTAAGAAAATCTCATCTTTGATGTACGCGATAAATTTAAAGATATTAAATCCAAAGAATTTTGCAATGGCACCTAAAATAAAGACAACAAATAAAAACATTGTAATATACACTGCGGCCATTAATAGACCTAGATTACCTAATGATTTTAAACCGAAATTTCCAATCGTATAGGCCATCGCACCAAAAGCTCCGATTGGGGATATTTTCATAACCATACTTACGATTTTGAAGAATATCTCTGCCACCTGCTCAAAGAAGGTGATTACTGGTTTTGCAGGTGCTCCAATTGAGGCAGCCGCTAAGCCAAATAAAATTGCAGAGAATAGAACAGGTAATAATTGACCAGTTGCTAGTGCACCTACAACATTTTCTGGAATAATACTAGAAATGAATGCACCCAAGCCTTGCTCAGTTTCAGCCGCAGCGGTTGTATATTTGGAAATATCGGCTTCAGATGCACCTGATGTATCCAAACCTGTACCAGGACTAACGATTAAAGCAACAGCAATTCCTATTGCTAGGGCAATTGTGGATACTATTTCGAAGTAAAGTAATGCCTTACCCCCAATTTTCCCAACCTTTTTCATATCTCCCATACTACCGATTCCAATAACCACTGTTAAGAAGATAATAGGGGCAATTAACATCTTAATTAACTTAATGAATAGATCTGCTAGGATTTTTAAGCTGGCACCAAACTCAGGGAAAATTGCTCCAACAATTATCCCAAGGATGATAGCCACTATAACCTGAACAGTCAAATTTTTCAGTAATTTCATTTTATGCTACCTCTTTTCTAAATTTTCTTTTTGATATCGTTTTCACTAGAAATATCATAGCGAATACTTTTTAAAAAAAGAGGTTTAGAAAATAAGAAACATATCGTTCATTAAGTACATTCGTTTACATTCACATATAAATGTAGTGTTTTCAATATCTTTCACTGTTATGGTACGCTATTGTTAATTAATTATTGTTATAATACAAAAATATAAAGTGATAAAAAAATTTGTTTTATATCAATTACTTGTAATTTTGTTCATTAAGTTCAATATTTTCTCCTACTTATGTCGACTAAAGGAGTTGTCAAAAGAATTTTTTGCAGATAATCTTAAAAACATATCATCAATATGGTGTGCTACTGTTTATGAGAATGCAGATTTGAAGGGAAGGAATTTTTAATGATGAAAATGCCTGTAAACGGCAAGATACTGTTAGTGACATTTTTAATCATTGCACTCTCCTTTTTACTAGGTGGTATTTTTGTACTCGGTAACTTATTATCTGAGCAAGAAAAAGATTTTGGTCAGCGTGCAATGCTTGTTGCACGAACTGTATCAAATGTACCAGAGCTGAGTGTACATTTGAAAAATGACAATATGAAAGAAGCCGCAAAAAATATCAATAAAATTGTAGATGGTATTAGGGTGATTAATAAGGCAGAGTATATTGTTGTGATGAATATGGAGCGTATTAAACTATCCCATCCAGTAAGTAAGGAATTAGGACGACGAAGTGAGTCGCAGGATCTGAATGCAGCATTTAGTGAGCATTATTATGTATCGAAAGCACGTGGAGAATCAGGTGTCATGATACGTGCTTTTGTTCCGATTATTAATGACAAAAAAGAACAGGTAGGCATAGTAGTAGTTGGCTATTCACTACCAACATTGCTAGAAATGTTGCAAAGTTATGAGCGAGAAATTGTTATAACAATTGTTATATCGCTGATTTTCAGTATTTTGGGTGCATATACACTTGGACGACATATTAAAAAACAAATGTTTGGACTTGAACCTCATGAAATTGCCAAGATGTATGTGGAAAGAACAGAAACCTTTAATGCAATGCATGAGGGAATAATAGCGGTTGATAAGGAAATGAATATTACCATTTTTAATGAAAAAGCGGCTGACATATTAGGCGTGACTAGGAATATAGAGGACTGTATTGGTCAAAAGATTTATGATGTTTTGCCTGATACCCGTCTGCCTGAAATTGTTGAAACTGCAACACCTGTTTATGATCAAGAGCTTTACATTAATCATCATAGTATTTTAAGCAATCGTGTACCAATTATTGTGAATAATGAGCTAGTTGGTGCAGTTGCCATGTTTAAGGATTTAACAGCCGTAAAAAAGCTTGCGGAAGAAGTCACAGGTGTAAAAGCCTTTGTTCAAGCACTACGTGTGCAAACCCATGAGCATAAAAATAAACTTCATACGATTGCAGGACTTCTGCAATTGGGACATACAAAGCAAGCACTTGAATATGTTACAGCCACTACTGAAAATGAAGCTTCTTTAACAAAGTTTTTGAATGAACGCTTTCATAATGAAAATATTTCAGGTTTATTATTGAGTAAGGTAAGCTATGGCAAAGAACTAGGAATTGAAGTTGAGATTGATCGAAAAAGTCATTTTAAACGTTTTCCCCCTCTATTAGATCATCATGATTTTGTTGTTTTACTCGGAAATTTAATAGAAAATGCCTTTGAGGCTTTAAATGTCCTTTCAAAGGATGATAAATATGTCGCTATCTCTGTAGATGAGCATGATGGTGTATTAGCGATAGCAGTTTCTGATAATGGTATTGGTATGGCCAAAGAGGTACAGGCTCGTATGTTTGAAAATGGATTTTCGACAAAGGCTAGTGAAAATCGAGGCATTGGCTTGCATTTAATCCATGAAATTGTAAGAAAAGGTAATGGAGAAATTGAAGTAGTGAGTGAATTTATGAAAGGAACAAGTTTCTTAATCTTATTTGAGTTGGGAGAAGAATAGATGGATGTAATAAATGTCTTACTAATTGAAGATGATCCAATGGTACGAGAAGTGAATAGGCAATTTATTGAGCAAATCAAGGGTTTTTCATTAATCGGCTATGCTAGCAATGGTATTGAGGGAATTCAAAAGATTAGGCAATTAACCCCAGAGCTTATCTTTATGGATATTTTTATGCCAGAGCAAGACGGCATTATTACGTTAGGGAAAATTCGAGAGGAGCATCTTCCTGTTGATGTAATCGCTGTCACCGCTGCGAACGATATGCCCACTGTGCAGCGTATTTTACACTTAGGTGTCTATGATTATATTATGAAGCCTTTTACCTTTGAGAGAATTGAGCAGACTTTAAAAAATTATCAAAACTACAGAAAGAAAATAAGCGATATGCAGGATTTAACTCAACATGATGTCGATCATTTAATGCAACAACGTCTTCCCGAGCAAGTTGCAGTTTCAACAGGAATGGATACAATTATTATAGAAGAACTGCCAAAAGGGTTTAATCGAGCTACCTTAGATAAGGTGCTTGCATATATTCAAGAAAGCGGCGGAGCAGTATCTGCGGAGGAGGTATCTACTTATATAGGTACAGCACGTGTTACAGCTAGACGCTATTTAGACTTTTTAGAAAAGCAAAATCTATTAAAAGTAGATATACAATATGGAAGCGTAGGACGTCCAATTCATCGATATTATATTTAAAAGAAATAAATTACCTTATCAACCTATATTTTGTTAAATATTAATTGATTTCCCTTTAATGGTTGTATTAAACTTTGGTAAAAACAAGGGAGTTTATGAAATGAAAAGGTTGACAGAAAACTGTACAATTGAGCATTTAAAGCTGGAGCACTACTATGCGATAAATGCACTCTATTCAAATGTAAATGTCAGAGTCTATCTGGGAGGAGTCCCAAAAGAAAGCTACATCGAAGCTTCATTTAGAGGAATGCTAGAAGCCCCATTTCCCAATACATATTTTTATATTTCGTTAAGGACAACGGATGAATTCATAGGGCTTGTCTCCATAGATGAATATCATGACAAAGACGCATATGAGCTTTCATATCAATTTTTACCACAGTATTGGGGGCAAGGATATGCATATGAAGTACTAACAGATGTTATAAATTACGGATTGAATATTCTGAATTTACCGCATTTAGTAGCAGAAACACAAACAGCTAACATCGCATCCTGTCGTTTACTTGAAAAAGTAGGGATGCACAAGGTACAGGTATTAGAAAGATTTGGACATGAACAAGCTGTTTATGAATTAGGGAAAATTGTATAACTTTTGTCCGTATTAAATATGGTCATTTTTACTTCTCTATAATATAGATGAATGAAAATGATCTTTTTCTTTTGGCTATAAGGTAGGAAATCCCCAAGGTATAAGTTGAGCACTATGGTAAAATTGTTCAATTTAGCGTGAATAGTAGTTCCTAGCTTTGACGATACATATAGCAGAGAATACGTTACAATAGGGAAATAGTCATTTACCTTTAAAAATAGAGCTAATTTCTAGTGCAGGTAATTTAAAGATTTAAGAAAGCTTATGGGGAGTAGGTTTGGCATATGTTTAATGTTCGAAAAGAGGGACTATTGAAATTTTTGAAGATTTTATTTCCAATAGTACTTTTGGCGATAGCTATTTATGAAATTCAACAATCAGTGAGTGGTGTCGATGTTCATTTACTGCGAAAAGAACTGAATGAGCTACAGCTATGGGAGCTTTTATTAATTTTTCTCATCACCTTTTTTGCGATTACACCAATGATTTTTTATGATGTTATATTAGCAAAAATATTAGGAATCAACATCAATAAACGTAATTTGCTCAATCATTCATTTATCGTAAATACATTTTCAAATCTTATTGGCTTTGGTGGTCTAGTCGGTATATTTTTACGTAATTACTTCTATTCCAAATATAAAGAGGATAAGGAAGGCTTGCTAAAAAATATTGCCACGGCAACACTTTTTTATTTAACAGGGATTTCTCTGCTAACCTGGATTATGTATATATTCTTTTGGGATTTCCCTTTGCTAAAGGAAGAGCGTTGGTTATCGATTGCAGTTATTCTTGTTAGCCTTTATGTACCAGCTTTTTTGGTCATGCATATTATTCGCTATAAAAAGGAAAGTTCTTTAAAGCCAAATATATCACTTCAGTTAATGATAACTTCAGTAGCTGAGTGGCTTGCTGTATTTTTGGTGATTTGGATATTAACGTTTATTTTAAAGATTCCAATAGAATTATCTGCGTTAATTCCTATTTTTTTAATTGCCTCTAGTGCAGGAATAGTCAGTATGATACCTGGTGGAGTCGGTTCATTTGATCTCGTTTTTTTATGGGGAACACAAAGTATTGGAATCGCAGATGAAAAAGTGCTCTTTCTATTAATTTTGTACCGTGTTGGCTACTTCGTGCTACCATTTTTGGTTTCCTCTCTTTTATTTATTAAGGAATATTGGATTCGCTGGAATCAATCTTGGGATGACTTACCCAATATAATTTTTCAGAAGCTTAGCCACATGCTATTAACAATATTGGTGTTTATCTCTGGCATTATTTTATTGTTATCTGCTGCAATGCCGGGGGTTTTAAGTCGCCTAAAAATTGCCCAGGAGTTTTTATCCTCACCAATTATGAATGTCTCTCATCAAATGACGGTGGCAGCAGGCTTTATACTTTTAGGATTATGTAGGGGGATAAAATATAAAGTAAAGAGGGCATACCAGCTTACCATCGTTGTGCTAAGTAGTTCAGCGTTGTTTTCTATTTTTAAGGGTCTGGATTATGAGGAAGCCATTTTCTTAATGATTGTTGCAGCGTTATTAATGGTGTCCAAAAAGCAATTTTATCGAGAAAGCTATGTTTTGACATGGGGAATCGCCATACTTGATCTTGCAATAGTGACAATCATTACAGCAATGTATGTGTTGATTGGTTATGTAAACTTACCTTCTGCCAAAATTCATTTTCCTAGTGCCCTTCAGGATTATATTATAACCGATTATCAAGACCTTTTTTATAGTGCTATAATCGGCATTCTTATCGCCATTGTTATTTTTTATATAGGTTATTTTATCCGAGCACCTAAGAAAATGATAAGGCTTTTGTCTAAAGAGCAAGAGGATGCCATCAGAAATCATTTGATGACCTACAAAGGGACCGAGTATTCACATTTAATTTTTTTGCATGATAAATTTGTACATTGGAATAAAAAAGGTACGGTTTTATTCTCCTATCAAATCTATGCGGATAAGATTATAGTCCTTGGAGACCCAGTAGGAAATGAATCTGATTTTTTATCTGCTATCCAGGAGTTTTTGGAATTGGCTGATAAACACGGTTATACACCAGTTTTTTATGAAATTAACAATAAGATTTTTTCTGCTTTACATGAGTATGGCTACAGCTTTTTTAAGCTCGGTGAGGAAGCCTTTGTAGACTTGGAGGAATTTACATTCACAGGTAAAGAAATGAAGGGAAGTCGAGCGATAAAAAATAAATTTGAACGAGAAAATTATATAGTGGAAATACTAAGCCCTCCATACTCTCAGGAAGTCATGAAAGATTTGCAAAAGGTATCAACAAAATGGTTGCAGGGGAGAGCGGAGAAAGGTTTTTCGCTTGGTTTTTTTGATGAACACTATTTAAGCACCTCTAACATTGCGGTTTTACGCGGAGCAGAAGGTACGTTTGGCTTTGCTAGTATTATGCCAATGTATGATAATGGCGAAAGAGTTTCAGTAGATCTTATGCGTTTTAAGCCGGGATCACCATCTGGGACAATGGATTTCATTTTTTTATCATTATTTGAATGGGCAAAAGCAGAGGGCTATCGTGTCTTTAATATGGGAATGTCGCCTTTATCAAATGTCGGACAGTCCAGATATTCTTTTTTAAGTGAGAAAATAGCTGCACAAATATTTTTACATGGACAGCACTTCTATCATTTTAAAGGATTAAAAAACTTCAAATTAAAGTATGCAGATTTTTGGGTACCAAAGTATGTAGCGTATAGAAAGAAATCCTCATTACCATTTACCATGGCACAAATCACATTGTTAATTGGGAATAAGAGAAAATAGTACGCACTTTAAACCATAAAATGAAAAAGAGAGACGATATGAATTTAGTAAATAACACCAGCCCTATTAATATCGGTATTTTTTCACCTTCAGCACCTGCATCTGTCAATGCATATTCCCGCGTTCAAATAAGTGGCATTATTTTAGGTAAGCATGAATGTTATGATGATTTAGGAACTATGCGCAAACCATATGAGATACTACTTGAGCAACTGGTTGGAACGTATATCCCTATTCTAGCGGAGGTTGATATTTGTCATACACATCCAATGCATCCAATTGCCATTGGGAAAAAAGTAAGATTAGATGCTACTGCACAAAAAATTTATTGTATCGAGAAATGGTTATAGACAAAAAGAGGCAGTCTTATAGGTCCCATTTGGAGTAAAATTACATGAAATTGAAAAGGCAGAAATGTTGATTTAACAACGTTTCTGCCTTTCACTTTTTATTCATTTTTGGTTAAAAAGAGATAGCCTTAACATCAAACAAGAAGCATAGCCTGTCCTTTTATGGATAGCGTTTAGCTGTGGCTGAAGTATTCTATAGTTAAACATCCATATCCTTGGAAGTGGGTTTGCCGGCTACTATTAAAACTTTACTGGCAAGAAGGAAAAATCCTTGGATAAATAATAATATTCCTGTACCGATAAGTAACCATTCAATCGCGATTATATCAGCAATAGGACCAAAGATAAGCATTCCTAATGGCATCATGGAGGTAGAAATCATTCCAAGTACGCCGAAAACTCTTCCTAAAAAATCTCCTTCAACTTTTTCTTGAAGTAAAACAGTAGCGGGCGTATTAAAGATAGGCATTGCCATTCCTGTTATTCCCATAAAGACTAGATACAGCCAAAACTCTGGAATAATACCGAGAACAAACGTACAAACACCAAACAAAAGAGTTGCAAATGTCATTGTGTGTACTTTATTTTTAAAACCACCCCATGAGGCCATAAAGATGCCACCAATGAGCATACCAACCGCGAAGGTAATTTCGATAGCTGTTAAACGCCAGACATCATTGCCAAAGCTGCGTGTTACTTGAAGAGGCGTTAAAAATGCTGCAGGTGCAGCTAAAATCATGAAAAATGCAAAGAACATGAATAAGCTTTTTAGGAAGTCGTGGTTTTTAATATATTTAAAGCCTTTTTTCATATCATCAAAATAGCCAGTCGTTTGTTGTTGAGCTGCCTTTGCATGCGCTGGGATGTGTAAAAATACAAGCAATGTACTAATAGCAATTGCAGCGGTGATGACGTCAATAAAGAAAATAGACTCTATCGAAGCTTTTGTTAATAATGCCCCGCTAGCCATAGGAGAGATAATCATCACAAAAGCTTGAATACTGCTGTTTGTTCCATTAATCTTCATCAATTTATCTTCTGGGACAATTTGTGGCAGTATGGCGCCTACAGCTGGTGTTTGAATTCCTGCACCAATAGCACGAATGGCAGAAATAACAAAGAGTAGCCATAGTGAATCATGCCCCATTAAAAATAGAATTGCTAAAATAAGAGTAGAAAGAGCGATCATGCCATCTGCTAAAATAATTAACCATTTTCGATTGTAACGGTCAGCCCAAACACCAGCAATAGGTGAGAGGAAGAATGTAGGTAAGAAGCCACAAATAATCGAAATCGTCATCATCATACCTGATTGTGTTGTTAATGTAATATACCAAGTAATGGCATACTGTACGAGAGATGAACCAAAAAGTGAAATGGTTTGACTACTTAAAAATAGGGTAATATTCCTTTTCCAATGTTCCATTGATTGTACATCTGAATGTGTCATAAAAATTAGTTCCTTTCTTCATAAATTTCTTGCAAAGTATGTGTTTTTAATAAGTGAAGATAAAAAAACACAGGTTTTTGCCTGTGCTAAGTGTAAGTGGGAAGTGTGTGAATATATGATGAACAGTCTTAATTTGAGGGGCAAGAAATCCTACATGTGTCTTGAAGGACATTAAGACCATTCAATATCCATGTAGAACAGATACCAATAGATGTTCAAGTCACTATTTATAGACAACAAAAAAGAGGGTCAAAAAGGCCCTCTTTTTTACATAAACGTAAAATAAAGATATTCCTAAAAGGCAGACCAATCCCATTTACTCTGCACAGCAGGCAAAGTTTTGAACGTATTTAATTAACGGTTCAAATTATGGGAACGTTGTGCCATCGTTAGAAATACCTCCATTTCTTAAAAGTTAAGGAAATCATACCATAGCATACTTTCATTAGCAATACCATGCAAGTGATTAAATAAAATGAAATTCCGTCCAATTATTTACCATATATCCAATAAAAAAATAGTTCTTAAGACTTGAAATTGTCTTAGAAGATGAAAAGAATATAGCGAGACAAAGTGATACATATTTAGTTAGTAAAGTGGAATTGTTGTTTAATTGAAGAAGTTACTAGAATTCTTCTTTCTATATAAGCTGTATGGGGCAAGGGAAGAAACTTAGAAAAAGATGGCAAGGGTAATATCGATTTGATAAACTTGGAATAAAAAAGTAATAATGCGTGAATTAATGCTTTAATTTTGATTCATCAAGGTACAGAATACTTTCACCTCTTTAGAGACGTGGTGAATGCGGTTTTTTATCTATGCCTACTGAATCAAGATTAAGTCCCTGGCTAATGTCACGGATTTTGAATAGAAGCTTTTCGAGTGAGCCAATTACGTTGGAGCGTAATTGATTTAATAGAATTCATTCTTGGTAAAGTAGTTTAGGAGAGGTTCCTTCATGATTTTTAGCATTGAACTTATTTTAATGATAATTTCGATCATTATGATGGGGATTATTTTGTTTACCCTATATCGATTTAGGAAAGTGCGAGGGATTATCTATCTTATAGGCTTGGTTGTATGCCGAATAATTTTCGCCAGTAGTGTCATTTTGGAAAAAAGTAGTTATTTATTAACAGAAATGATTATTTTTCGTAATATACAACAGACATCACTTTGTATGATGGTACCGTTCTTTATATTGTTTGTCTACAGATTAATAAGTCATCAGAAAGTGAAAAAAATTCAATGGGAAATTCCACTTTTTTCGATATTTATCATCTGGATATTGTTAATATGGTTCGATCCGTATTTGCATATTGTTTACTATACGAATGAGTTAGTCGATGGTCGGTTAATGAGGATTCGGACTATTTATGCTAATGTTTTTAACATTTTTTGCTATAGTAGTCTAGCTGTATGTATCTATTTGCTATTTAGATATATATGGTCGATTCGTAATGATTTTCGTAGACCAGGAATAGTGGTTTTGCTGTTGTGCTCACTCCCATTGATTTTTGAGATTATTCGATTTTCTCAACCCCAATGGTCGACATGGTTAGGAACATTGTCGGTTTTTTGTGCTATGACAGGTATGATTATTATTTTAATTATTTTAAAAACCAAATTTTTTTCTATCGTTCCTATTGCTAAAAATATTGTGTTTGATAGCTTCCCAGAATGCATTGTCATTATGAATGCCTCTGGAAAAATTATTGAGGGAAATCAAAAGGCTGTTCAGTTTTTTGCACAATTAGGTTATTCCGCTTTTTACGATAAACCGATTTCACAACTATTAAAACAATGGCCAGAATGGTATAGCTTATCGCAGTCACTACAGCAAGGTAGTGTAGATATTAATGTTTGGCTGAGTAATGAAAAGAAAATATACCGAGTGAATGTTTATCCATTACGCACACTGGGTGAACAAGGACAAGGTAGTGTTTCGCTGATCATTGATATCACGGAGCAACAGGGACATCTGGAGAAAATTGCTCATCTTAATAAACTTAAAGACCAGCTTTTTACTGTGGTATCGCATGATATACGCAGCCCGTTAGCCATGCAATATCAGTTAATAGAGCTGCTAGAGGAAGACCTTGGCAGTTTCGGCGCAGAACATCAGGAAATTATCATAAAACTTGGAGAGCAAATCCGGCATACACTTGGAATGTCGAACAATTTACTAGAATGGTTCCGCAGTCAACGAGAAGATGTTGTGTTTTACCCACAATTATTGGAGCTATCAGAGATTGTGGAAGAATGCCATCAGTTATTAGCCATTCATAGCGGAGTGAAGAGCTTACATATAACAAATAATATTGTAAAGGATACTTATGTATTCGCTGATCGAGAAGTGGTGTTACTCGTTATTCGAAATTTATTGTCTAATGCGATCAAGTTTACTCAAGTAGGAGGCAATATACAAGTCGACGCTCAATACTCTGGGGATATGGTGATTGTATCTATTCGTGATAACGGCGTTGGAATGGATAATGAGCAGAGAGAGCGACTATTTAAAGAAAATCAGATATATTCGTCAATCGGCACAGCGGGCGAGAAAGGGGCAGGTCTTGGGTTGCTAGTCAGTAAGCAATTTGTGCAGTTAAGTGGTGAGAGCATGTGGGCAGAAAGTATAAAAGGTCAAGGAAGTGTATTTTACTTTACTTTGAGAGGGGGAGGGAGCGGTGAAGGTTCTTATTGTAGATGATGAGCCTATTATGTTGCTAACAATGAAACGCATGTTATCTAGCATAGAAGGTATCGAACTTGTTGGGAGTTTTCAGCAAATGGAAGAGGCATTTACCTTTCTTTGTAAGCATGATGTGGATCTTGCGTTTTTGGATATTGAGATAGCAGATAAGAATGGCATAGAATTAGCTCGAAACTTGCGATCAGCTAACACGGATTTAGATATTGTCTTTACTACTTCACACGCAGATTATGCGATACAAGCCTATGATGTCTATCCGCTGGATTATATGATGAAGCCCATTTCGAAAAGTAGATTGGCTCAAACAATAACGAGAGCATTTAACAGACGCCATAGTTCTTCTAACGTCAATAGCCCGGTACTAAATCGTCTCAAAGTTCAAACTTTCGGATGTCTTGAAGTTAGCAGTTCTCAGCAGGGAGAAGTGAAATGGAGATCCAAAAAAAGTAAGGAGCTTTTTGTCTACTTACTCGTAAATAGAGGTAGAAGTGTTGGAAAAATGAAAGTAATAGACGATATATTTCCAGAGATGCCTTTGAAAAATGCTGAAATCTATTTGAATACGGCAGTTTATCAACTTAGAAAAGCATTAAGTACACATGGCTTTAAGGAGAATATGATTTCAGGACAGGAAAAATATCGCCTAGAGCTAAGTAATGTGGATGTGGATTTTATTCAATTTGAGCAAGGTGCAGGGCTGCTCACTCAAATAAATAATGAAAATGAGTCTGTTGCATTAGAGCTAGAGAAACAAGTTGTGGGTGAGTTATTTGAGGGGCAGTCTTTTTCATGGGCAGCCTTAGAACAGGAGAGTATAACCTTAATGTACGCCTCTTTTGCTAAGCGTCTTGCTGACTGGTTATTGACCTGTGAACGCCAGTCAGAAGCTCTGGAAGTAGTTAAAAGAGTACTGAAACGTGATGTATTTGACGAAGAGGCGAATCAGCTTTTGCTCAATATATACGGAGTAATGGGGGATTTGTATGCCCTTCATAATCACTATCAACAATATGTACAGATTATGCAGCAAGAGTTTAATCTTCAACCAACAGCAGCCATGCAGATGCTTTATAGAAAATATTCGAGCTAGGTACTCCTATAACGTTGAGTACCTAGCCTTTTTTAGATTCTTTCATTTTTCTTTCATTGGCATATGGTAGCCTTTTTTTGAAGCGATGATTTGACTATGGTAATAGCTTTCACAGAGAAATGAAAGTAAATAGCATAAAATCGCCAAAAAACTATTTCTAAGAAAGGAGTGTTTTTTTGAGGAAAAGTAGTTTATTACTAATGATAGTTTTTTTACTCTTATCACCATTTAGTAGTCTACCTGCCCTAGCTGTGACTCAAACGGATGGTTATTTTCGTTATGAGGATAATGGTGATAATACGGTGACGATTACAGGTTATACAGGTGCAGGAGGGCATGTTGATATTCCAGATACGTTAGGTGGCAAGTCTGTGACGAAGATTGGGGTTGAAACATTTGCTATTGAAACGGCAGCCTTTTCAAATAAAGGGTTAACAAGTGTGACAATCCCAAATGGTGTGAAGGAAATTGGAAATAATGCATTTTCTAACAACCAGTTAACGCATGTGGAAATTCCTAATAGCGTAACGTTAATCGGAACAGGAGCATTTGCTGACAACGAGTTAGCAAGTGTAGATATTCCATATGGAGTGGTGACAATTGGGCACACGGCATTTTCTAATAATAAATTAACAAGTGTGGATATTCCTAACAGTGTAACATCAATTAAAATGTACGCATTTCAATCCAATTATTTAACAAGTGTGACTATTCCTGATAGTGTGACTTCAATTGGAGAAGGTGTGTTTACTTTGAATAGATTAACAAACGTGACATTTGAGGGGGCAGTGCCATCCATTGATGCAAGCTCTTTTAACCGCCAAGAAGGTGCTACTGGCTTCCTTGGTTGGTTTACAGATCAGAATTTTACCGAACCTTGGGATAGAACAGTCCCTCAGCCGATAGCGATTTACGCAGAATGGACACCATTTACTTATACTGACAATCCCGATTATGTGAGTGTCACCATTACTGGTTATATTGGTACAGCTCCTGAGGATATTGTCGTTCCGAAAATATTAGGTGGGAAAACAGTGACTGCGATTGGAGAGAATGCATTTAGAAGTAAAAACTTAAGAAGTGTGACAATCCCAAATACTGTGAAAACAATTGAACAAATTGCATTTGGTGCTAATAAATTAACGAACGTTGATATTCCTAACAGTGTGACATCAATTGGACCCTATGCATTTGCTGATAATGAGTTAGTCCTTGTGGATATTGCCAATAGCGTGAATTCTATTGGTGAAGGAGCATTTCGTGATAACTACTTAGAAAGTGTTGTAATTCCAGATAGTGTGACAGCGATTAAAGAAGAGACATTTCAGAAGAATGAACTCAGCGATATAACGATTCCCGATAGCGTGAAATCAATTGGCGATTCAGCATTTCAATACAATCAATTAAGCAATGTAACGATTCCTAATGGTGTGACATCGATTGGAAAATTAGCATTTCAATATAATCAGTTAACAAATGTGATAATTCCCAATAGTGTAAAGTCAATTGGCAATTCAGCATTTCAGCACAATCAGCTAAGCAATGTAACGATTCCTAGCAATGTAACATCAATTGGCAACAATGCATTTTTTAATAATCAGTTAAGTAAAGTAGAATTTGAAGGTACATTATCCTCTATAGCGTTTAATGCATTTAATTATCAGCAACAGAACTCTATTCCCTATATTGGCTGGTTTACAGATCAAGATTTCATCTTGCCTTGGGATAATATAGTTTCCAACAAAATGACGATTTATGCGAAGTATTCCTATAGAGTTACATTTGACACGAATGGCGGAACAGTGATAGACCAGCAAAGTATTGTGCCTAATGGTAAGGTAACAGTACCTCAACCTTCAACAAAGACGGGGCATGGCTTTGTTGGCTGGTATAAAGAAGCGGATACAACTAGTAATAACCTATGGGATTTTGACAATGATGAAGTAACGGCAGATACAACGCTATATGCAAAATGGACACCAAATGAATATACAGTAGCCTTTGATGCAAATGGCGGTACAACCGTAGCGGATCAAACTATAGTGCACCAACAAAAAGTAACAGAGCCAGCACCGCCAACAAAAACAGGGCATATATTTGCGGGTTGGTACAAGGAAGAAGATTTCCAGACAAAGTGGAAATTTGACAATGAAGAAATAACAGTAGATACAACGCTATATGCAAAATGGACACCAAATGAATATACAGTAGCCTTTGATGCAAATGGCGGTACAACCGTAGCGGA
>NZ_JBYTBB010000025.1:0-8123 GCF_058788755.1 Lysinibacillus sp. FW301-JW8 | reverse complement strand
CGTACGGATCAAACTATAGTGCACCAACAAAAAGTAACAGAGCCAGCACCGCCAACAAAGGCAGGGCATACATTTTCGGGGTGGTACAAAGATGAAAATTTCCAGACAAATTTTGATTTTGACAATGATGAAATAACGACAGATACAATGTTATATGCAAAATGGACACTAAATGAATATACAGTAGCCTTTGATGCAGATGGAGGTAAAGCCGTAGCGAATCAAGCTATTGCGCACCAACAGAAAATAACAGAGCCTACATCGCCAACAAAAGAAGGACATACATTTGCTGGTTGGTATAAAGAAGCGGACTTCAAGAAAAAGTGGGATTTTGCGAATGATAAAGTGATGGCAAATACGACACTGTATGCAAAGTGGAGTAAGAATTCTTCTCAGCCACCACCATCATCATCACAATCATCTATTGAAGAAACACAGTATACGTATAATATAACGTTTAATGTAAATGGAGGAATGGGGATAGTCGTTCAAAAGCAGGACTATAACAACAAAGTAGCAGAGCCACCAACACCAACGAAGGAAGGCTATGTATTTGGCGGCTGGTATAAGGAAGCAGCTTTTATAAATAAATGGGATTTTACGACGGATGTTGTCAGAGAAAATATCACATTGTATGCAAAGTGGATTAAAAATGTAGAAGATACGACTGAGCCGGAGAGAAATTCGGAAAACATAACCGAGCCTGTGCCAGCACCACCAATACCATCTGCATGTACGGTTTCATTTACAGATATCGCTACATCTTGGGCAAGAGAGATGATTGAAGAAATCGCAGGGCGTTGTATAATCAAGGGTTATCCAGATGGCACATTTAAGCCAAATGACCCGATTCAACGCCAACATGTAGCAGTATTGTTTACACGCGCATTTGCTTTGATACCAACACGTAACACACTGACTTTTAGTGACGTTCCAACAAGCCATTTATATTATGATGCGATTATGAAAGTCTATCAAGCAGGTATTTTTGATGGTACGGATGGACAGTTTATGCCAGATACCAATATCACACGTGCACAAATGGCAAAAGTACTTGTGCAAGTATTTAGCCTAACATCAGATGCGACAAGTACATTCAAAGATGTGCCGTCCACACATTGGGCAAACAGCTATATTGCAATATTAGCAGACCACGGCATTGCACTTGGAGACAATGGGAATTTCAGACCAGATGAATCCATCACACGTGCTCAATTTGTAGCTTTTATGTATCGAGCGATGGGAATAATGGACAAATAAAAAACTGCCGAGAAAGCAAGTATTTACTGCTTTTTCGGCAGTTTTTCGCATTTTAATATATACATATTTTGGTTGGAATTAACTAGAGTGTTTGATAAAATAATAAATGAACGTCAACGAGAGATGGTCTATAATAATCCTACTTTTTTAGAATATATATCTAAAAACGGAAAGAAAAAATATTAGTATTCAATAGACAATATTACTAGGTAAATATTGTCAATAAATTGATTGTTTATTCATGCTAAAGGGGATTATTTACTACCGCATTTCAATCATTGGGTGAAGCAGCTTCGGAGACGTGCATATAGCGAGCACTTATCATATACTAAAATAGAAAAATAGTAAATGGAGGAAATATGAGAAAGAAAAATAGTAAATGGAAACTTATCACTTTAGTCGCGATGATTTTTATGTTATGCCTATCAACAATCCCTACAAAGAAAGCGATGGCAAGCACGACACAGCCGAAAAGGGAAATGCGAGCTGTCTGGATTTCAACGGTTCAAAATATTGATATGAAAGCAGGCATGACTAAGGAGCAATACACGACTTGGACACGCCAAACATTGGATCAATTGAAAGCCAATAAATTGAATACTGTTATTTATCAAGTAAGACCAACAAATGATGCAATGTATGCGTCTAAGCTAGCACCATGGTCGTCCTACATAACAGGGAAAAAGCAAGGCACAAATCCTGATTACGATCCTCTTGCGATTATTGTAGAGGAGGCACATAAACGAGGTATGGAGTTGCATGCATGGATGAATCCTTATCGTGTAACTATGCCGGGACAAAAACTAACAGACCTTTCTGCCAATAATGTGGCAAGAACAAATCCAAACTGGGTTGTCCAATATGGCAAGCAATATTATTTAAATCCTGGTTTACCAGAAGTGCAAAACTATTTAGTTGAAACAGTAAAAGAGCTAGTTGCCAATTATGATATTGATGCTGTCCATATGGATGATTACTTTTATCCATATAAAATTGCCAAGGAAGCCTTTCCAGATCAAGCAGCTTACAAAAAATACGGTGCTTCCTTTAAAAATGTGGAAGATTGGCGACGAGATAATGTTAACCAGCTTGTAGAAAATCTTTACACAGCCATTAAAGAAACAAAGCCATATGTTCAATATGGTATTTCACCATTTGGCGTATGGCGCAATAAATCATTGGATAAAACAGGAAGCGATACGAGAGCTGGTGTCAATAATTACGATGATTTATATGCAGATGTCAGAACATGGATTCAAAATGGCACGATTGATTACATTACACCACAAATTTATTGGTCAAGAACATTAGCTGTTGCCAAATATGGTACGCTACTGGATTGGTGGAGCCATGAGGTACAAACCTATGCACAGACACATCCTGTTCAGTTGTATATTGGACTTGCCGACTATAAGGTAGGGAATGACAGTGATGGGGCATGGAAAAATAAGATGGAGCTTCCTAGCCAAATTATGGCGAATCGTTCAGAGCAGGTAGCAGCCAAGGGGCAAATGCATTTCTCCTTAAGAAGTATTCAAAACAATAAACTGGGCTATGCAACGATTGTTAATCAGCAACTATATAATTACACAGCACTGACACCAGATACACCTTGGAATGATGACACAGTGCCAAGTGAGCCGACTTTTGTACAAGTGACAAAGGAAGCAGATGGTCGCAAGATTAAAATTATAGACGAGAATGAAACACAACCACGCAAGTATATCATTTATCGTTTTGCAGGGAACAAAGAAGGCTCTTATAATGAGCCTCAAAATATAGTGGATGTTGTTTATAATAAGAATGGCATCACTGAATTTATGGACAAGACAGCTCTTGCTAAGCGTAGCTACACATACGGCATTACGGCTGTATCTGCTACAGGTGTGGAAAGCAAGGAAGTTTTTGTGGTAAAAGAAGATCAATAAATAGCTAAAGATTAACAAAACAGCCACTCACGTGCGATGACGCATGAGTGGCTGTTTTTTATCCCGCATAAACGGGCAGTAAGACAAAGGTTTAAGTGAAACAAAAATATAAGTGGGAGATATACTGCCCGTAAAAGCCCGATTGATTCAACTAACAATCAGTGAGGATGAGGAAAATCCCCACTGATTGAAGTTTCACTTTATTAATTTTCTTCAATATCTTTTCGGTTTTTCTTTAACATTTTTGATAACATTTCATACACAATTGGAACAACAACCAATGTTAATAATGTTGAAGATAATAAACCACCAATTACGGTAATCGCTAGGTCTTTCGAAATAAGACCACTACCACCAGTACCGAATGCCATTGGAAGCATAGCGCCAATTGTTGCAATGGCTGTCATCAGAATTGGACGCAAACGTGTTGCCCCTGCCTCTAAGATCGCCTCACGCATAACAAGTCCGTCACGTTCCATGTGAATAATTCGGTCTACTAATACAATGGCATTTGTAACGACGATACCAATGAGCATTAATAAGCCCATCATAACCGAAACAGAAATTGTTTGACCTGTTACAAATAAACCAACAAATGCGCCAATTACAGCAAATGGAAGTGAGAACAGAATAGCAAATGGAGCTAAACCTTCACCGAATGTTACTACTAAGATGAAGTAAACGATAGCAATGGCAGCTAACATAGCAATACCAAGCTTTGTAAATGTTTCTTGCATATCTGCAGCTACACCTGATACGCCAGTTGTTACGCCTTTAGGTAAATCTAATTTATCGATTTTTTTATCTGCGGCTGAAGTAGCTTTTGAGATATCTTCGTCGATAACCGTACCAGTAACTGTTGCGAAATATTCACCTTTTGAGCGAGATAATGAGTTAAGCGTAGTGCCTTTCTCTACGTCTACTAGTTCACCGATAGTCATAGTTGTACCTAATGCAGTTTTAACCTCAGTAGCTAATACATCATCGATGGATAGAGCTGCTGCTTTTGCGTCACGTTGTACAATAACATCAATATCTTCACCATCATATCTTACGGATGTTAAAACTTCTTTAGAAGTATTGTTGCTCAATGCCATGACGATTTGAGCTGTAGTTAAACCGTATTGTAGAACATTTTTCTGTTCTACTTTTAAAACATGCTCAACATATGGGTCTTCGTTGTCAGACTTAATGTCCTCTAAGCCATCTACGTCTTTTAGTGCACCTTCTACTTGTTTCACTGCATCTCGAAGCTTATCTAAATCTTCACTATACAGCGTATAGCTAACTTCGTTTGAAGACATCGACATAGAAGAGAAGTTTTGAGATTTCCATTCCCCAGATTGACCAATGTTAAATACATAGTTTTCGACTTCTTCACGAGCTTTAGGGAAGTCCTCCATATCTTTATCAAAGATCAGGTACATTAATGCACCGCCTGCACCGCCGCCCATCATCATAGCAGATGGATCAACATTTTGCGAATCATTGATAGAGACTTGTAATATATCAATATCTTTGCGTTTCATTAATTCTTTTTCTACTTTAGCGACATTGTCTTCCGTTTCATCCATTAGTTCGCCAGTTCCAGGTGTGTAAGTTAAGTACATGACCTTTTCTTCCTGTGAACCCATGAAGCTAAAGCCAATCAATGGTGTTAAAGCAAGTGAACCAACTAGCAGTATAATCGCAATTACAGAAGTGATAATTTTATGGTTTAATGCTTTTTCAAGCACACCTCTATACCAAGTCGCTAGTTTACCAACCTCCTTATGTTGACTCTCTTTTTTCTCACCATACAGTTTTTTACGGAACAAGAAGTGCGATAAAGCTGGAACAATGGTAATTGCTACTAATAATGAAGCCCCTAAGGCAAATGACATTGTTAATGCAAACGGCATGAATAATTCACCAACCATACCGCCTACAAATATAAGTGGAGCAAATACTGCTACAGTTACCAAGGTTGAAGAAAGAATTGGTTTGAACATTTCGATAGTCGCTTCACGAATTAGAGCACGACCTGTTACTTTTTCTTCTTTTAAATGAATACGTCGATAAATATTTTCAACTACTACAATGGAGTCATCAATAACACGACCAATGGCTACGGTAATCGCACCGAGAGTCATAATATTTAATGTTATATCCATCCAGTTTAATAATAGCAATGCCATAAAGATAGAAACTGGAATAGAGATAATTGAAATAATCGTTGATTTGAAATCTCGTAAGAATAGTAAAATAATTAAAACAGCAATTGCGCCACCAAATACGGCTTTTTCAATCATTGTAAAGACTGAATCTTCAATTGGGGCACCTTGGTCTAACGAGATATCGACCTTTAAGCCGTCAATTAATTTTTCTTCATCCTTAATTAGGTCTTTTACTGCGTTTACGACTGTCACCGTATTTGCATCTTGACCTTTCACAATTTGAATGGCAATTGCATCTTTACCATTTGTGCGTGATACAGATTGTACTTTACCCTCAACCTCAATCTTTGCAATATCGCCTAAGCGAACAAATGGAGAAGGATTTGTTGCTGAAGGTGTGACTGGAATTAATAAATCTTTTAATTCATCTACAGATTTTACTTTACCGTCAACGGAAACAGCTTGTTCACCAACAGTAAATTGATATAAACCAAGTGAAAGTGACATGTCACTTGCTTGAATCATTTGTTTGACGGTATCTTCTGTTAAACCAAGTGCAGCCATTTTTTCATCATCATATTTAAATGAGATTTGGTTAATGTGCTGACCAGTAATTGTTGCAGATGCCACACCGTCAATTTTTTCAATTTTAGGAAGGAGAATGTCTTCTACTGTTGAAGTTAATTCAACAATATCTTCCTTCGAGCTACTAACTGATAATGCAACAACAGGCATCATATTCATGCTAATGGCCATAATTGTCGGCTTTTGAGCACCCTCAGGTAGCTTTACATCATCTAAAGCAGATTCTAATTGGCGCTTTTTCTCATCCATATCAATTCCATAGTCGTATTCAACTTGAACTTGTGATACGTTGGATGAGGATGTTGAATAAACGGCTTTGACATCTTCTAAGCTTTCTATAGATTTTTCAAATGGTATGGAAAGCTCATTCATGACTTGCTCAGGAGTTGCGCCAGGATAGACGCCCATTACAATTAAGTATGGAATCGAAATATCAGGAATGGATTCCATTTTCATTCTTGTTCCCGAATAAATACCAGAGACAGTGATGATAATTGTTAGTAACCATACTGCCAATTTGTTTTTCAATACGAAATTAACTAAACCTTTCACCTTCACACCTACCCTTTATTGACTATCTAAATTCAATTATTTATACTAATGACTAATCGGTCATTTGTCAACGAAATGCATTAGGAGAGAGAAAAAAATATGTTAAAAAAGCAATTAATAATGGAGAAAGCATTGGAATTGTTTTCTGAACAGGGTTTCGAAGCTACATCTGTACAGCAAATAACGGAACGCTGCGGTATTTCAAAAGGAGCATTTTATTTATCCTTCAAAACAAAAGATGAGCTTGTTTTTTCAATGGTAGACTATTACTTACAACAGTTTCTTATAGATGTTGACCAGGTAGTCAGAGGCTCTTACAACAAGGATACTTTGCTGGTTGAATTTTACAAAAGCATCTTCCAAGCCTTCAAAGTGCATTCTGCTTCCGCACGTGTCTTTTTTAATGAGAAGGTCTTTTTGACAAAAAAAGAACTTTTTCATAAAATAACGGCTTATGAAGCAGAAATGTCTAAATCGATTCTCTATATGCTTGAGCAGCTCTATCAGGATAAACTTCAAGAGACAAAATATGATGTTATGTATTGCATAAAAGGATTTATGAAGAGTTATGCAGAACTCTTTATTTTTTCTAATATGCCTCTTGATTTAGATCAATTAGCGAAATCTCTAGCAGAAAAGACAGATATTATTGCACGTTTCACGACGATTCCTTTTATAACAGAGGACCTTGTTCAATTTGTATCCAAGCCTTGTGAACAGGAAATTTCAAAGGAAACCATATTACAGCTAATTGAGCAAAATATAATTAATATGGAAGAATCCATTGTACGCGAATCAATGGTGCTTTTAAAAGATCAAGTAGAAAACCCAATTTATAGTATGCCAATACTAAAAGGTTTGGTTGAGAATATACGTGTTGAACCAGCGTACAATTGGGTTGCCTATGTAATTGCTAAATATTTCAAAATATAGGGATAGAATTGTTCACTTTGATTGTGAACAATTCTATTTTTTATTTAGCACCTCTAACGGTATGGATTGTAGTGCGTCTGTTTCCCTTATCGAAGGAACGTATGGAAGTGATAAATGTTTTAGTATGTGAATTTCCTGATTAAATTTACGTAATGTTTTTTGATGATGGCGATGCTTTGGTCGTAAGCATTTTAAAACAAAAAAGTTTTCTGAAGATACTTCCTTGATTAAATAAGCTCGACCATATGAGCCATAGCCAAGAAATTTGATAAAGCAGTAATCAGGATGCTCCATAAGATAATGCTTAACGGCTATATCGAAGCTTTTCTCTGATAAACGTTTCCACCACATTAGCTGCTAAAGAAACTCATGGAACTAAAGAAACTATGAGAGCTTTTTCGATTGCTCCGTTTATAGTGGTTATGCCCGTAATAATTGTGACGTTTTGAGTATTTTTGGCAGCTACTAGATGAAGAGTGTTTAGATTTACTATTTAGTAAAGAATGAAGGATTTTATCTAGCATAAAAATGCTCCTTTATCATGTTTTATTACTATATACGTAAAACGATAAAAGTAGGTTTCAAAAAATTAAAAATAAAAAAAGAAGCTACGTAAATTTTTACGTAGCTTCTTCATAGTGTTGAAAAACTAAATGGTCAAGGGACTCTTTGTGAACACTCCTAAGTCAAATGAAGGTGATCTCCGTTC
>NZ_JBYTBB010000024.1:0-70161 GCF_058788755.1 Lysinibacillus sp. FW301-JW8 | reverse complement strand
ACGAGACCCTGCACGGAGCGTCAGCGCAGGAAGCGGCTCGTCGCTCGCCCACTGGAAAGCGAGTAGCCTGGAACGGAAATCACCTTCATTTGACTTAGTAGTGTTCACAAAGAGTCCCTTGACCATTTAGTTTTTCAACACTATGAAACGACTATCGATATTTTTATCGATAGTCGTTTTTTTACTAACTCAGCAGAAATGATAATTAAATTTAGCCAAATGAAAATACCGAGAAGTATGTAACATTGCACTGTTTACTTGCTTAAAGTAAATTACTTTTCTACTGTAATATACTTCACTTCAATTTATTAATGTGTTAACCGGGAAAATTATTTACAAAAATTGAAAATAGAAAAACTGAAAATATCTCAATTCATCAAAATGACTAAAATTATCTGAAATACTAAATAAATAGCGATTATATAAGAGCGAGGAAATAATATATTACACTATATATAATTATATTTAGATAATAAAAAAATGATACTTTATGCAGCTGAAGTAATAAATGAGCAAATATTCATTTGATAGAAATAAAAATATTTTAATGAAAATTGGAATAGTTGTATGGTTTATTTTGTATATAAGATAATAAGAATTTGAAAAATTCACTTGATTTAATGTGTTATTTCTAGATAAAATAGCATTACGCTCAATTATCAGAATATTACATCAGTGGAATTTTTGTTGGGCTTTATTTTGTTAGTAATGAATACGGTAATATATAGCAGGTTTTTTATGCTTCGAAATTGGTGTTTTTTTGTCGAAAAATGATATTAAAATAGATTTTGGATCTGTTGACTGAATACTTATTTAGTGATTATAAGCAAGATATTTATAACCTGTACTACATAAATTATTAATTATTTTCATTAAAAAAATAAAAGGTGTGATAGTAGATGAGTTTAATGTTAGAAGTGAAAAATCTTAAAACTGGTTTTGATATAGATGGAGAAATATATCATGCGGTAGATGATGTTTCATTTTCAGTTAAATCCGGTCAAATTATTGGAATAGTAGGAGAATCAGGATGTGGTAAAAGTGTAATGTCCCTTTCTATTATGCAACTTCTTCCACAAGGAATTGGAAAAATCACTGGTGGTGAAATAAGATTTCATGGGAAAAATATTGAACATCATACAAACGATGAGATGAATAAAATTCGAGGAAAAGATATTAGTATGATTTTCCAAGAACCTATGACATCCTTAAATCCGGTTTTTACAATAGGCTCACAAATTGAAGAGATTATGTTGAACCATAGCAAATTGTCAAAAGTCGAGGTTAGAGGCAAAGCGATAGATTTGTTAAAGCAAGTTGGTATTCCAAGAGCTGAAAAAATCGTTGATGAATATCCTCATCAATTGTCTGGTGGAATGAGACAAAGGGTGATGATTGCTATTGCCATTGCATGTCAGCCAAGACTTTTAATTGCTGACGAACCTACAACTGCTCTGGATGTAACCGTACAAGCCCAAATACTTGAATTACTGAAAAATATTCAAGAGAAAAATAAAATGTCTATTGTGCTGATTACTCACGATCTGGGTGTAGTTGCAGAAATGTGTGATGAGGTAATAATTATGTACGCAGGGAAAATTGTTGAACGAACGAATGTTGATAATCTGTTTTACAATCCCAAACATCCTTATACAAAGTTATTAATGGCATCAATTCCAAGAATAGATGCTGAAGTAAATGAATTATCCACTATTAAAGGTATTGTCCCGTCCTTAAAAAATATGCCTCAAGTTGGCTGCCGATTTGTAGATAGATGCCCATCGGCAATGCCTGAATGTAATAAGGTTACACCACAACTTGCCTTTATAGGTGACCAGCATGAGGTATCTTGTTTACTTTATGAAGGATGTAATAGAAAGGGTGTGAGCTGACAGTATGAATCAAACAACAGAAAAACAAGAAAATTTATTAGAAATCATTAATTTAAAAACATATTATCCCATCAAAGGCGGCTTATTTAGACATACTGTAGGTTATGTTAAAGCCGTTGATACTATTTCGTTCTCCATAAAAAATGGAGAGACATTAGGATTAGTTGGTGAATCGGGTTGTGGAAAATCGACAACTGGTCGTACTATTTTAAGGTTATTGGATGCAACGGATGGAAAAATTATTTTTAATGGTAAAAATATTACAAAAATATATGGGGAATCATTAAGAGAAATACGGAAAGATATCCAAATGGTATTTCAGGATCCATATGCCTCATTAAATCCCATGCAAATGGTGGGCAGTATTATAGCTGAACCTATAATGAACTACCATAATAGATCACTTAAATCGTTAAAAAATGAAGTTATAGAGCTTTTAAGTAAAGTGGGGTTACCAGCAGATGCTTATCACAAGTATGCTCATGAATTTTCAGGAGGGCAGCGTCAACGTATAGGCATTGCTAGAGCACTCGCACTCCGGCCAAAGCTTATCATAGCAGATGAGCCTGTTTCGGCATTAGATGTGTCTGTGCAATCTCAAGTTCTTAATCTATTAAAAGAGTTGCAAAATGAGTTTGATTTAACGTTTTTATTTATTGCTCATGATTTAAGTGTTGTCAAGCATATGAGTGACCGTATTGGTGTAATGTATTTAGGAAATATCGTGGAAATAGCAGACAAAGAACATATTTATGATGAGCCGTTACATCCTTACACACAGGCGTTAATCTCTGCTATCCCAGTACCTGATCCAAGAAAGAAGAGCAATCGCATTGTGTTAGAGGGGGATATTCCAAGTCCAGCTAATCCTCCAAAAGGATGCCCATTCCATCCAAGGTGCCCAAAGGCAATGAGAGAGTGTTCATTTTCAAAACCAGCCTTAAAGGAGGTGAAGTTAGGGCATAGAGTTGCATGCCATTTATATTAGAAGATCATTATGAGAATTAAATAATGACAAAAATAAAATTCACGGGGGGAAAAAAATGAAAAAATCAGCATTATGGTCATTCATGCTAATGCTCGTTATGGCTCTATTTTTAGCAGCATGTAATAGTGACACATCGACTCAGGAAAAAGAAGGGGACAAAGAGAAGGACAATTCTGCAACAACTACTGAAGCAAAGGAAGGAGGAGTTGTAACATTTGGTACGGATCAGGCTCCTGAGGGAGTATTTGATCCTGCGTATGCAGGAAGTGTTGTAGATGGTTATATTCAAAACTTTACTATGGATGGTATTTATGATGTGAATGATGAGTTAGAATATATTCCACACCTAGCAACCTGGGAAATTAGTGAGGATAAATTAACGTATACGTTTAGCTTTAAGAAAGGTGTAAAGTGGCATAACGGTGAGGAGTTAACCGTTGATGACTGGGTATATGCATTAGAAACATTAGCAAATCCAGAGTATGAAGGCCCTCGATTCAATTATGCTGAAAATATTAAAGGGGCAGTAGCTAAAAAGGAGGGGAAAGCAGATAAAATTGAAGGCATTGAAGTCGTTGATCCATACACAGTAAAAATTACCTTTGAAAAAGTAAAGATTAATAACTTAGAAAATCTTTGGAATTATCCAATGCCAAAGAAACATTATGAAGGCATTGCTATTAAAGATTTAGAGGAATCAAAGCAGGTTCGTGAAAATCCCGTAGGCTTAGGGCCATTTAAGGTGAAAAAAGTAGTAGATGGCGAGTATTCTGAATTAGAGCGTTTTGATGATTACTGGAAGGGCAAACCACAGCTAGATGGCGTGATTGTTAAAGTTATAGATCCATCTTTAGCAACAGGTGCGTTCCAAAACGGTGAAATTGACATTATGAATATAAGACCGCAATCTGTTAAAGAATTATCAGCATTAAACAATGTGCGCATTGAAGAAACTACAGGTGTATCTTATTCTTATATAGGTCTTCGTTTTGGTCACCGTGATAAAGCCACACTTACAAATGTAGCAGATTTTGATAAGTTTAAATCAAAAGAATTGCGTCAGGCACTATTGTATGCGATTAATCGTCCAGCAATGATCGATGCTTTCTTAGAAGGAAAAGCTGAAGTTGCGAACACTGTGATTCCACGTGCATTCTGGATTGCTGCAGAGGAATCTGAACTGAATAAATATGAATACAATGTAGAAAAGGCTAAAGAACTGCTGAAAACTGCAGGGTATGTAGATAAAGATGGTGATGGATTTGTGGAAGATCCAAATGGAAAACCATTCAAAATTTCATTTGGTCATTATGCTGGTCCTGCGGCATTTGAGGGTCGATCTCAAGCCATTATTCAATCTTGGAATGATATTGGTGTAAAAACAGAATTGGCTACAGGTACTTTAATTGAATTTAATTTATATAACGATATGAAAGATAATGATGATGCTGCATTAGAAGCATTCTTTGGTTCTTGGAGTACTGGCTCTGACCCAGATCCATCTGGTTTATGGGGGAATAATGCAGAATGGAATTATGGTCGTTGGGTAGACGATCAAAATCAAAAGTTATTAGAAAAGGGCTTAAGTGAAGGGGCATTTGATAAAGCTGAACGTATGAAAACATATGTTGAATGGCAAAAGTATTTCAATGAAGAGGTACCAGCACTGCCATTATGGGAAAACTTAGATCTATATGGTATTAATAATCGATTACAAGGTGTTCATATTAATGCTGTTGGTTTCCAAACAGATGTTTATAAATGGAATATTAAGGAATAGGTTAGAGGTCCAATCCTGCTAAATAGGTCCTCCCTCTAAAGGGGGATCTATTTAGTAAATTTATAGATAAGGAGACCCTCACATGCTTCAATATACACTTCGAAGACTACTAGGCATGCTCCCATTGTTACTCCTTATTTCATTGGTGGTGTTCTTTTTAGCAAAGATGATGCCAGGTGATCCGTTTGGGGGAGAAATTGACCCATCTAATACGAATCCACAATACATCGAAGAAATGAGAGAAAAATTAGGCTATAATGACCCAATTATTACACAATACGGTAGATGGATAGCTAATTTTGTACAAGGGGATTTTGGAAAATCAACTGTTTATAAAAAACCAGCTGCAGAAATTATTGCACAACGTATACCTAATACCATATTTTTGGCAGTAGTATCATTAATTTTCACATATATTTTTGCTTTTATAATGGGGATGTATGCTGGACGAAAGCCTTATACACTTGGGGATAATTTGATTGCGACCTATAATTATTTAGCTTTAGCGATCCCATCGTTTGTTGCTGGGATAGTTGCTATTTACTTTTTCTCCTTTAAGCTAGGGTGGTTCCCTTTCAGTGGCTCTGTAGGAGTAGGGGTTATAGAAGGAACTTTTCATTACTATATCAGTAAACTACATCATGTTTTATTACCTGCATTAATATTAGGATTGATGGGAACGGCATCCTATACACAATTTTTACGCAATGACATTATTGAAAATAGTAGAAAAGATTTTGTAAGGACTGCAAGAGCAAAGGGTACAAAAGAATCGAAAATATATAATAAACATATTTTACGAAATTCGATCATTCCAATTATCACGTATCTTGGTTTTGATATCGCAACATTAATTAGTGGGGCAGTCATAACAGAAACCATCTTTACTTATCCAGGCATAGGTGCACTATTCTTAGAATCTGTTGGAAGAAGAGATTATGCAGTCATGATGTCGATTACTATGTTACTTTCGTTTTTAACATTATTCGGTAATTTGGTGGCGGATTTATTATATGGTGTGGTAGATCCGCGTATTAGACTAGATTAAGGAGGGGGAAATCATGACATTGGTTACGAATCAAGAAATATTGTCTCCAAAAACACCGAAGAAAAGTCCCTCACCATGGGTGATTGCAAGACGAAAGTTCGTTAAAAATAAATTAGCTATGATTAGTCTGCTTTTTTTGTTGCTAGTTATTATTCTATCGTTTTTAGCTCCCTATATTACTACAAAAGATATTGTACGTGTAGATCTTACAAAGATTAGCCTACCACCATCGAGTGAGCATTGGCTAGGGACAGATACGAATGGACGTGATGTTTTTACAAGAATGCTTTACGCAGGAAGATCCTCTTTAACAGTTGGATTGGGCTGTATGATTTTTATCGTGGTAATCGGTACTACTGTAGGAGCGATTTCGGGATATTTTGGAGGAAAGATTGAGCAGCTGTTAATGCGATTTACCGATTTTGTATTAATGTTTCCGTTTTTAGTATTTTGTATTGTATTAAATACTCTTCTTACTGGGAAAATATCTGGATTATGGACATTAATCATTGTTATCTCGATTTTAACTTGGGGAAGTGTTGCAAGGATTGTACGTAGTAGAATTCTTGCTGAGAAAGAAAATGAATATATATTAGCTGCTCAATCTATTGGCTGTAAATCCTCAAAAATCATAGTAAAGCACTTATTACCCAATGTTGCTTCCACAATTATTGTACAGGCAACATTACTAATGGCGGTGACAATTGTGGCTGAATCCAGTTTAAGCTTTTTAGGAATGGGTGTACCTGCTGACACACCTAGCTGGGGAAATATGCTATTTGAGGCTAGAAACTCAGATGTGCTAAAGAACAAGCTCTGGATGTGGGTACCTCCTGCTACAGCTATTACGCTAGTCATCTTGTCGATAAACTTCATTGGTGAAGGCTTAAAAGATGCTTTAAACCCTAAATCAAGAAGGTAGTAGCTGGCTATAGTCATTATCAGTGGAAAACAGGATACCTTTAAAAGTATTCCAAGCTTTCAATATAAAAAATCCATCCACTAGAAAATTCTAATGGATGGATGTATAAGTTATTATCGATTTGAAACCCAAGTTTTCACTAAATCAGCTGTACCATAAACATAGTGCTGATCGCCAACTTCATGGTATGTTGCACTATCGTCCACCTCCGTATGCTTGTACGGAATACGCTCACGGCGCTTTTCTGACATTGGGTCAGGAAGTGGGATGGCTGATAATAAAGATTTTGTATACGGATGGACAGGATTATTATAAATATCGTCCGCTTTACCGATTTCCATGATTTTACCACGGTACATTACAGCGATACGGTCGCTGATGTATTTAACCATAGATAGGTCATGGGCAATAAATAGATAGGTTAAGCCGCGCTCTTTTTGAAGCTGCTTTAGCAGGTTAACCACTTGCGCTTGAATGGATACATCAAGTGCTGAGATAGGCTCATCGGCAATGATGAATTTTGGGTCTAAGCTTAGGGCACGAGCAATCCCAATACGTTGACGCTGACCACCAGAGAATTCATGCGCATAACGGTTGGCGTGCTCTTTATTTAAGCCAACAGCCTCTAGTAATTGATTAATCTTTTCACGGCGTTCATTTTTATTTTTGTAAAGACCATGAATATCAAAGGCTTCACCAATGATTTCTCCAGCCGTCATACGTGGATTTAAAGAAGCGTATGGATCTTGGAAAATCATTTGCATTTGACGATTGAAATTTTTTAATTCATTTTTAGATTTTTTACCATGAACATTTTGACCATCAAAAATAATTTCACCATCTGTAATGTCATATAGGCGAATAATGGAACGGCCAGTTGTTGATTTCCCACAGCCTGATTCTCCAACAAGACCAAGCGTTTCACCCTCGTATACATCGAAGCTAATGCCATCAACAGCTTTAATAGGGTTACTTGCTGAACCAAAATACTGCTTTACATTTTTGATTTCAAGAATTTTTTTTGTACCCGCTTTAGTCATGTTGTTCTGCCTCCTTTGCTAAATACCCTTCAATTCGTTTAGCAACAGCTTCTGGAAGTGGTATTTTTGGTGCGTCTGGATGCAGCAGCCAAGTTTTGGCGAAATGTGTATCACTTACTTGGAACATAGGTGGCTCTTGTTCATAGTCAATAGCCATTGCAAATTCATTACGTGCAGCAAAAGCATCGCCCTTTGGAGGGTTCGTAAGATCTGGCGGTGAACCAGGAATCGTACGTAATAGCTCGTCTGTGTCGTTATCTAAGTCTGGCATTGATCCAAGAAGACCCCATGTATAAGGATGCTTAGGATTATAGAAAATATCATTGACAGTACCATATTCCACGATTTGACCAGCGTACATAACAGCAACACGGTCAGCGATGTTGGCAACAACACCTAAATCATGCGTAATGAAAATGATAGATGTTTTCGAATTTTTTTGTATTTCTTTCATAAGCTCTAAAATTTGAGCTTGAATTGTAACGTCTAGGGCTGTTGTAGGCTCATCGGCAATTAACAGCTTTGGATCAGCTGCAAGAGCGATAGCAATAACAACACGCTGACGCATACCACCTGAAAACTCATGTGGATATTGGTTATAGCGTTTCTCAGGGAAGGGGATACCTACCTGTGTTAAAAGTTCAATTGCACGTTTTTTTGCATCTGCTTTAGATACTTTTTTGTGTTGTAAAATTACTTCAGTTATTTGACGTCCGACCTTCATAGTTGGATTTAAACTTGTCATAGGATCTTGGAAAATCATTGCAATTTCATTTCCGCGTACTTTTGACATTGCTTTATCACTTAACGGAACTAAATCACGGCCATTGAATAAAATCTGTCCTGACTCATAAATACCAGGTGGCTGTGGAATTAGTTTCATTAACGCATTACTCGTAACACTTTTACCTGAACCTGATTCACCTACTATAGCGAGTGTTTCACCTTCCTTTAAATCAAAGTTAACACCACGTACAGCATGAACAATCCCTGCATAAGTTTTAAAGTTTATTCGTAAATCTTTTACCTCTAGAATTGTTTTACTCATTTTGGGCCACCTCCTTATTTACGTAGTTTTGGATCTAATGCATCACGTAAGCCGTCACCAACTGCGTTAAACGCAAAGATTGTTAGTGAAATGAATAATGCAGGGAATATTAAACGCCAAGGAGCATTGGTAATCGCTCCATTACCTTCAGAAGCCATTGTTCCCCAAGAGGCTTGTGGAGCAGGAACCCCAAGTCCTAGATAACTAAGGAAAGACTCTGTAAAAATAGCATGTGGTACAGTTAATGTCATTGTTACTAAAATCGCACCAAGTGCATTTGGCACTAAATGTTTTAAAATTAAATGTCCTGTGCTTGCGCCCAGTGTTCGAGCAGCTAAAACATACTCTTGATTTTTAATAGATAATACTTCACCGCGAACAATACGAGCCATATTAATCCAACCTGTAATCGATAATGCGATAATCATTGGAATAATACCTTGTTCTAATACTACTAAAAGTACGATAACAACTAGTAAGTAAGGAACAGCTGTTAAAACATCGGCAATACGCATCATAATATTGTCAACACGGCCACCTGCTAAACCAGAAATACTTCCCCATAATACGCCGATGATCAAGTCAATAACTGCAGCAGCAATCCCAATGAGTAAAGAGATACGAGCGCCAGCCCATACTCGAACGAAAACATCTCGACCTAAATCATCTGTACCAAACCAATATTTTGAAGATGGTGGGGCATTATAGGAACCTAATTGATCACTATAGTGGTATTGTGAAAACATTGGCACAAATGTAGCCATCAAAACAATAACTATTAAAGCAATTAAACCAAAAATCGCCATTTTATTATGGGAAAAACGAATAAATACTTCCTTCCAAAAGGAGATAGATTTATCTGCTAATTTTTCAGTTGCTTCATGATTTCCACCAACAATTTTAAACTTATCTTTCTCGATTTGTTGCTGTGTCATTACTTTTTCGCTCCTTTCAGCTTAATTCGAGGATCGATCACGCTATATAATATATCTACGATCAATACCGCAAATAAAAGAATGATTGAGAAGAACACCGTTGTTCCCATAACAACTGTATAGTCACGGTTCGTAATACTCTGTACAAAGTGTTTACCTAAACCAGGAACCGCAAAAATTTGCTCTACAATGAAGCTACCTGTAACAACCCCAGCAGTTAATGGACCTAAATAAGTAATGACTGGTAAAAGGGCGTTACGTAAAGTATGGCGGAAGACGACTGTCCATTTCCCTATACCTTTTGCACGAGCCATTTTTACGTAATCACTATTATTTTGTTCAAGCATACTTGAACGTGTTAGTTTAGCTATAAAGCCCATATGCGAAAGTGCAATAGCTAAGGCTGGCAATATACTATAACTAAAGCCTTTCCATCCACTAATCGGGAATAACTGAAGTTTGTATGCAATGAAATACTGCATGAGTCCAGCTAATATAAAGGATGGAACGGAAATTCCGAGCACCGCAAAAGTCGTTGCCAAATAATCTGGCCACCTATTATGATAAAGCGCAGCAACTACACCGATTAATACACCAAATCCAATAGCAAGCAGCATAGCTTCAATCCCTAAAGTTAAAGATACAGGAAAGCCTTCTGCAATCATATCATTCGTTGAACGCGATTTATATTTCATAGATTCACCGAAATTAAAAGTGGCCGCATCGATTAAATAATCTTTGTACTGAATATACCAAGGGTTATTTAATCCATACGTTTCGTTTAACTTTTCCTCTATTTGAGGAGGGAAATTGCGTTCAGATGCAAATGGGTTACCAGGAGCAAGACGCAAAAGGAAAAACGTAGCCGTTACGATGACGAAAAGCGCGAGAAGTATATACATCAGCCTTTTCAGAATATATTTAATCACATAAAACTCCTCCTTCTACTTATCAATTATCTGACAAATAAGTGCTTTCGTATTTTAAAAAGAGCTGACTCGCACCGCAAGGGCTACGAGGCAGCTCTCAGCTTAGAGCTTAAAAAGAAATTGTTAACAAATTATTTCATCTTTACATCTTTAAAGTGGATGTCACCAGTTGGATTCGTATCTAAGTTTTTAATACCTTCTTTAACTACAGATAAGTGAGTGTAGTAGTAAATAGGTGCAACTGGGAATTCTGTCATAGCAATTGCTTCAGCTTGTTTTAAATAATCAAGACGTTTAGCTTCGTCTACCTCAGCAACTACTTTTTTCAATAAATCTTTGTATTGAGCATTTTCCCAGCCTGTTTGGTTGTTACCGTTTTTAGCCGTATCATACATTTCAAGGAATGTATATGCGTCGATATAGTCAGCTACCCAGCCCAGACGACCGATTTGATAGTCACCAGTTTTTAATTTTTCTAAATAAACTTGCCATTCTGAGTTATCTAACTGAGATGTAATACCAAGTTTTTTACTCCACTCTTCTTGGATATATTGAGCGATTGCTGCGTGCCCTTCAGAAGTGTTAAATGAAATGTTAACTTTAATATCTTTAGGGTCTTTAATACCAAGTTCTTTCATCCCAGCTTCAAGAGCAGCTTTTGCTTCATCAACATCATTATCTTTGTAGTAACCACGGTCTTCTTCAAATCCAGGAACTGATAATGGAACCATACCTAGAGCCGGTTTTTGCTCACCTTTAGTTACGTTATCAATTAATGTTTGACGATCGATTGCTAATGTAAGCGCTTTACGGATATTTACATTAGACATAATTTTGTCTTTTGTATTGAGTTTATACCAATAAATACTTGCTTCGTCCTTGATTTTTAAAGAACCATCTTTTTTGAATTCATCAATTGCATTAAGGTCTACTGTTTGGAATGGTTTACCGATATAGTCAAGTGAGCCAGATTTAAAGTTAGTAGCAACAACTGATTCTTTTTCAATCATAGCAACATTGACAGTAGTAACGTCAACATTTGATGCATTCCAATAATCTTCATTTTTTGTAAGAACGATAGAATCACTATGTTTCCATTCGCTTAATTTATAAGGACCATTTGTTACGTAATCTTCACCAGCGTCTGCGTACCAATTTTCATTAGCTTCAGTCGCTTTTGGGTTAATTGGTAAATAAGTTTTGAATCCAGTTAATTCTAGGAAATAAGGAGTTGGGTTTTCTAAAGTTACAACTAAAGTTTTTTCATCTTCAGCTTTGATACCAATAGCATCAACAGAACCGCCTCCTTCGTTGTATGCTTGAGCCCCTTTAATTGGGTAGAAAATAGAAGCATACTGTGAAAGGTTTTCTGGATTTAAAGCCCATTTCCAAGCATATTCAAAGTCACCTGCTACAACTGGATCGCCATTTGACCATTTTGCATCACGTAATTTGAACGTATAAGTCTTTTTATCATCACTGATCTCCCACTTCTCAGCCATACCTGGAGTAGGGGTACCTTTTTGGTCTACAACAACTAGACCTTCAAAAATGTTAGTTAAGATTGCACTAGAATCAGTATCCGATGCAAGTCCTGGGTGTAAAGAAGGTGGTTCTGAAGCGATTGCTACTTTAAGCTCTTTAGCTTTTGAACCAGAATCTTTGTTACCGTCTGAAGATGAAGAATTATCAGACTTATCTCCACCGAAGCCACATGCAGCAAGAACTAATGAAAATACTGCAAGGACTGTTAGTAATAAAAACTTTTTGTTTTTAATCATGTAAATCCCCCTTATACAATTTTAAGCCTTCTTTGAAGCTCCTATTTAATATACCAAAAAAATCATTGTGCACAAAATAAAAAAGATTCAAATTTATATAGTATTATCTGACATCTAATAGGATAATAAATTTTTTCGATTCATCACATTAACAAGTGAAAGTGATTAAATGATAATAATTTGATGTTATCATAATATTTATATCAAAAATAAAACAAAAACAAAAAAATGACATACTATACCGAAAATTCCTATTCTTTTGATAATACCATTGATATTTAAAAAATGATTCAAAAGTCACAGGTCTGGTCTATTGAGAGAATTGCATGGATTTGTAGAAAATCTTTGTAAAACTAAGTGATTTAGTTTCTTATTCAGGTAATTTTTTGTAATTTCCTATGTCGAAACATGAATACTTTTATCTATTATTGATATATAAGAATCTTGTTTTGTATTTATCTAAGATTCATCGTTTTTATGCTGAAAAAAGAGAAAGTAAAGTAAATGTATGAAAAAATGTGCCTTTTTTAAGAAATAATTGTATTGGATGGGAAGTGTTTTTAATAAGAGAAATTCTCTTGAAATAATTTATGAGATGTTTGAATATGCAACGATGTATGTAAAAATGACATAAATCATCATTTATCTACATATAGGATTTGGTATCTATCAAATGGTAAAAATAGTTATATTTAAGGTGTTGTTAAACGGTTGTTTTGTGGAGAAGTTCATTTGTCTCGCTTAGAAGGAAAGTGTCTGCATATAGTTATTATAACAATCTGGATTATAGTCTATGAGCTATATGATCAACAGCAAACTCAGTTATCATTAATATATTTTTGGCGAATTTTGTAAATGAGAAACGGGTAGGGAAAGGTTTATTGATAAATAAAGCAGTGCATTTTTTGATTCAAAATGCACTGCTACCATATTTAAAGTTTAAATTGGCTAATTTTTGTTTGTAGGTCAAATGATTTTTCACTTAAATCAGTAGCGACCTGGTTTATTTGTTGCATCGTAGCAGCTTGTTCTTTACTAGATTCAGCAACAATTTGTGTATGGGCTGCGCTAGCAGAGGCGCCATTTGCAATCTCAGCGACAGATGCAGCGACCTGTTCTGCACTAGCAGATATTTCTTCAGAGGTAGCAGATATATCTTCAATTTGATCGGTCATAGTATTAATAGCTTCTACAATGGCTTCAAAAGCTGTTCCGGCATGACCTATCATTTTTACACCATCTGCTACAGATTGTAGACCACTCTCTACAGCTTTCTCTACATTTTGTGTATCTCCCTGAATCTCTTGTGTTAAATTGACAATTTTATTGGCAGATTGCTTAGATTCTTCGGCCAATTTACGAACCTCATCAGCCACAACAGCAAAGCCTTTGCCATGCTCACCTGCACGTGCCGCTTCGATTGCGGCATTTAAAGCTAATAAATTCGTCTGTTCTGTAATGGCTGTAATAACTGTTGTGATATTACTAATTTCTGCAGATTGTTTGCTTAATTTCTGAACAAGATTATTAATCACTTGTGTAGAGTCATAGATGACATTCATTTGTTGTTGAGCTTCATTCGCAGTAGAACTGCCGTTATTAGCTAATTCCGTTGTTGTTACCGCGTTTTGATGTAGTTGTTGGGTTGCTTCTGCAATACGCTGAACGCCTACAGCTGTTTCATCCATAGCATGTGCACTCTCATTTGCAGCAATGGTAGCAGCAGAAGCCGCGTTTGCTGTTTCAGTTATACTTCTTGTGACTTCATCAGCTGAAGCAGAAATTTCTTCAGTAGAGGCAGAAAGCTCTTCAGCGGAAGCCGTTAAATGTTCTGTGTTGGCTTGTATATGAGTTAACAAGTTCCGTAAGCTGTTTTTCATTGTGTTAAAGGCGGTAGAAAGCTGACCTATCTCATCTTTAGACTGATGGCTAATATCTTCATGATATAATTCACCATTTGCTATGTTATTGGCTGCGATAACTGTTAATTTTAAAGGCTTGGAAATGGTACGCTGCACATAAAACATTAGCAGTATCCCTATAATTAATCCTAGAACGATGGCAATAATCGAGATTATTTGTGAATTGGCTACGGCTTGTTTGGATTCTTTCGTTACAAGATCAAGCTGGTTCTTTTGGTAGCTTACAATTTTTTCAGATACTTCTAATAGCCCCTTATTCGCTTCTTCAACCTCACTATTTACTTTTTGTAAAGCCTCTTCAAGTTTTCCAGCATTATGAAGTGCAAGAGCTTCATCCGCTGCTTTATTAAACGCTTCATTATATGTATTTAAGTCCTTCGCATAAGTATCCATTTCTGATGTATCGGATTTTTGCTTGATTTCACTTACATGCTCATCTAGCATTCCAGCATATTTTGAGAAATTCTCCAGATTAGTTGCTTTATCTTCAATAAATATTGCGCGGATAAAAAGGCCTTGCATCGCAAGTTCAAATTGAATATTATCCGCTAATTCTACTAGGGCGACACGATTTTCAAGTGCATTTTCAACTTTTTTTTCAATGTTGGTAAACTGAAAAAACATGATTAACAAAGAAATAATTAAGGTGAGGATGATTGTGAAAAAACCAAAGCTTAGCTTTCTGCCTACAGTCATAGAGATACGCCCTTTCCAAAATACAAAAATAATTTTTTTTATACTTAAATTTAGCCTTTTAGAAAGGTGGAAGTCAATAACGCATCATATAAACAGTACAGATTATTCATAAGTTTTTTTTCGCTATTATAATAAGGAACATTTGCTATAAAAAAAGAGTAGGAGAAAGAAAAATTTAATATAGCTATAGTAAGGATTGCGTGGTGATTAAAATAAAAAAGGAATACGATACATCACATATCCTATTCCCTCTCTATATTGTGTGGAAAAGCAAACGGGTTAAGGTAATTTTGTTTAGACAATTCGCTATACTATATGCGAGCCTTGCACATATAACTTAGCTTCGTCATAGTAAACTGTTTTTCGAATAAGTTTCCTCTGACGTATTTCCTTACAAACATCATTTTTTATTCCTGAAAGCATTTTCAACAACATGTTATGATTGTTTTTTTAACTGTAAGATGACAGTTTCATCTGGATCAATGTATAAAGTTTTTTGTTCAAAATAAATAACAAATCCAGGTTTAGCTCCATTTGGCTTTTTTACCTGACGTATTTCTGTGTAATCTATAGGAACAGAAGAGGAGTTCCTTGCTTTTGAAAAATAGGCAGCCAATGTTGCCGCTTCACGTAGAGTGGTTTCGTCTGGTTCACTCATATGGATAACAACATGTGAACCTGGAATATCTTTCGTATGGAGCCAAATATCTGTGCGTTTAGCTATTTTAAATGTCAGCATATCGTTTTGTTTGTTATTTTTGCCAACAGATATAGCTACACCTGTTGAAGATACATAACGCTCTGGTTCAGGCTTAGCTTGTTTTTTCTTTTTTCGAGCATGACGTAATTTTAAATAACCTTGTTCGGCTAACTCTTCACGAATTTCCTCAATATCACTCGGCGCCGCTTGTTGAACCTGCTGTGCGAGCATTTCAAAATACGAAATCTCGTCCTTCGTTTTTTCTAACTGCTCTTGAACCATAATAAGTGCATTTTTAGCCTTTGTGTATTTTGAATAGTAACTTTGAGCATTTTCAATTGGCGTTTTACGTTCACTGACTGGGATAGTGATTTTCTCTCCAGTTTCACTATAGTAGTTCGTGACAGTGACTGTCTTTACACCCTTTTCGAATGCATACATATTTGCCATCAGCAGTTCACCATATAATTGAAACTGGTCAAGCTTTGAGGCATGCTCATAGTCTTTATTGAGCTTTTTAATTTTTAATGTCAGCTTATCAATTTCATTTTGCAGCCATCGCTCTAAGTCACCAGCCTGTTGTTTAACACGATCTCTCTCAGCACGTGCAAAAAATACACGATCAAGCAGCTCATGAACATTTGAATAGTTGGTAACAACTCCTTGTAAATGTGTTAAAGCGATTGGGGAGAAGTAAGTTTTATTATTGGCTATTACATACATTGGCTGTGTTCCACCATGTTGAAAGGAAGCAATAAAATTTTGAAAGCAATCAACCAAATCTTTTGTATCCATAAATCGGAACAGTAATTCCTCAGCGTGTAACGGTGAGAAGCCCGTAAATTGAGCAACAATATCCTTAGCAGATTTTTTTTCAGAGAAAAAACCTATTAGCTGTTCAGCCGTTACATTAAGTGGGTGCCATTTATTTTGTGCTGGAGGAGCAATATAAGGCTGACCAGGCAGCACTGTGCGGAAACTATTCACAGAAGGCGGCAAATGCTTTAAGCTATCGACTATTTTTTCCTGCTCCTTATCGATTAATAATAGATTACTGTGACGCCCCATAATTTCAGCGTGGAGCTCCCTTATGATAGGGTCACCGATTTCATTTTTACTTTCAATTTCTACTATTATAATGCGGTCAAAATCATGCTGTTTAATAGAAGAAATAAAACCACCATCCAGGTGCTTTCGTAACAGCATACAAAACATTGGTGGTTCAGCAGGATTTTCAATGGATTGCTCCGTAAGATGAACACGCGCATAAGAAGGATGAATTGAAAAAAGTAATTTATGGTTACTTCCATTTGCACGGATGTGAAGAACAACCTCCTGAGCGTTCGGTTGATGTATTTTAGTAATCCGACCTGTTACTAATTGTTGTAGGTCGGCTGTCATTGAGTAAGTAAATAAGCCATCAAATGCCATGTGATTTCCTCTTTCCAACGATATCAATCAGTTTGGTACTTTCGTATTTGTTGTAGTTTTATAATGCAACAGTGCCTCATGTTTCATTTAGGTAGCAAATGCACGATTCTAATGTTTATCATAGCATTTTTTAGGTGAATATTAAAATATAGCTTCAGTTGTGGTAGAATTAGCTTTTGCTCTATCGATTTTTTTGTGGTGAAGCGTCATAAATGGCAGAGCTTATGTTATAATAATCCCAGTATGCAAAGAAAGGTGTGACGAACCTTGGTGCGTAGTATGACTGGTTTTGGCAGAGGTGTCACAACAACAAGGGACTTTCAATTAACCGTAGAAATGCGCTCGGTCAACCATCGTTTTTTAGAAATTCATGCGAAATTTCCAAAAGAATGGCTTGAAGCAGAAATTTTTGCAAAGAAACTAATTTCACAAGCTTTGTCACGCGGCAAAATTGATGTGATGGTTTATGTGAAGGATTTAGAAAATGTCGAGCAATCTATTGAAATTAATTGGTCATTAATTGAAGCGTATCGTAAGGCAAAAGAGGAATTAGCAAAAAGAGTACCACTAGAAGAAAAATGGACAATGCAGGAATTGCTCTCTCTTGAACAAGCACTTGTCCAGGAAAAACCACAGCTTACACCTGAGGATTTACTAAGTGCTGTGGAAATGGCGGTTACGCAAGCAATTGAGCAATTAATTCAAATGCGTGAGCGTGAGGGGCAAGAGCTGCAAGTTGTTGTCGTACAATATAAGGAGCAGTTAACGGAACAGGTGAACCAGATTCGTTCATTCTCCTCACTAGCTGTAGAAAAATATCGTACACGATTATTGGAACGGATTGCTGAAATAGCAGATGGTGAGTTGTTTGAGGATCGCTTACTTGCAGAAGTAGCGATATTTGCAGAACGAGTGGACATTACCGAAGAATTGGACCGTTTAGATAGTCACTTTATCCAACTGGAGGAAACGTTATTAGAAACGATTTCAGTTGGGCGTAAATTAGACTTTTTAATGCAGGAAATTCATCGTGAAATTAATACGATTGGCTCCAAAAATCAATCTACAGAGGCGGCCGTAGCAGTAGTTCAAGCGAAGACCATTTTAGAAAAGATGCGTGAGCAGGTTCAAAATATTGAATAGCCTATTGCATCTGTTATAAATTAAGGGAGATATAGAGAATAAATGATAAAAGAACGTGGATTATTAATTGTTCTATCTGGCCCATCTGGTGTAGGTAAAGGGACAGTGCGAAAAGAATTATTTTCTCAGCCGAATACGAATTATGAGTATTCCATCTCGATGACAACACGAAATCCTCGCGAAGGTGAAGTAGATGGTGTAGACTATTTTTTCAAGACACGTGAAGATTTTGAAATGCTAATTGAACAGGGTGGCTTATTGGAGCACGCCGAATTTGTAGGGAATTACTATGGTACGCCATTAACCTATGTGAATGAAACACTTGATGCAGGACGTGATGTGTTTTTAGAGATTGAAGTGCAGGGTGCAGCACAAATTCGGAAAAAAGCACCTGATGCATTATTTATTTTCTTAGCACCGCCTAGCTTAACGGAATTAAAGGATCGTTTAGTTGGGAGAGGGACGGAAACAGCAGAGGTTATTGCCAAGCGTATTGCAACTGCAAGTGAAGAGCTTGAAATGATGAGCCTATATGATTATGTAGTTGAAAACGATGAAGTGACGAATGCTTGTGATCGTATAAATGCGATTATAAAAGCCGAGCATTGTCGTAGAGAACGTGTAGAAAAAAGATATTTGTCAATGTTGAGAGGAGAATAAACCTATGTTATACCCATCAGTAGATGCATTAAAAAAAGAAATCGATTCAAAGTATTCTTTAGTAAGTCTAGCATCAAAACGTGCTCGCCAAATGCAGGAAGAACAAGATACTGAACGCTTACACAAGTATGTTTCTCATAAATATGTAGGAAAAGCACTTGAAGAAGTAGCGGCAGGTGTACTTACAAAGGTATCACAGGATGAGTCAACTGTGTACGAGGACGAAATCTAACATTGATGTAAAATAGCTATTGCCCAATTAATGTTGAAGTCTTGCAGTGGATTTTTGATTATACAGAATGCCGAAAGCTCCCGAGGAATGATCCTTTGGGAGCTTATCCTTTGAAAGGACGATATTAGCATGAATAAAAATATTTTACTTTGTGTTTCAGGTGGTATAGCGGTTTATAAGGCTGTCGCTCTTGTTAGCAAGCTTTCGCAGGCAGGAGCAAATGTAAAAGTCATTATGACTGCATCCGCTAGACAATTTGTAAATCCATTGAGCTTTCAAGTGATGTCCAAAAATGATGTCTTTTTCGATACATTTGATGAAAAGGATTCTAGCGTTATTGCCCATATCGATTTGGCGGATTGGGCAGATTTAGTGTTAGTTGCACCTGCTACAGCCAATATCATAGGAAAACTGGCAAATGGCATTGCTGATGATATGGTAACGACAACCTTGCTAGCCACAACTGCACCTGTTTGGATAGCACCTGCTATGAATGTACATATGTATGATCATCCAGCGGTTATACGGAATTTGGAGCAGCTTGCATCAGATGGCTATCAATTTATTGAGCCTTCAGAAGGATTTTTAGCATGTGGCTATATCGGTAAGGGACGTTTAGAGGAGCCAGAAAAAATTACAGCGATTGTCCAAGAGTATTTTTCAGAAACAGTAAAGAAGCTCGCTGGAAAAACTGTAGTTATTACAGCAGGAGCATTCTATATGCCAGTGGACGAACAGCATGTGATCAGTACGTATGCAAACGGTAGAATTGGTCAGGCGTTAGCACAAGAGGCAAAGATACTTGGAGCAACAACAATCCTTTTAGATGAAAACGATGCGAACGTGCATAAACTTTTGGCAAAACTTGAGGACTATAAAAAACAATATCCTCAGGCTATTTTCATCCATGCAGCTAATATGCCTTCAATCGAAGATGCACCAACATTATCGATTGAAGGAACAGCAGCAGTAACCTTTGGACAAAGGGTTATAGGTGAACCGATGTTAACCATTACATCTGATAAATGGATTGATTTTAGTGAAAAAGCAGAAATAAACGGACGGCCTTTTGATACATCGAATGCTGAGCTTTTTGCGAAGGCGCTATGGGCATTTATTATTAAAGGTGAGGAGCAATGAGCTGTTTAATTGCAGAGGTTATAGTGGATGTCTCAACATATCATGTGGATCGTCCATTTGATTATCAAGTGCCTGTAGAGTGGTCAAATGTTATTGAAATGGGTTGTCGTGTAAAAGTACCATTTGGACCAAGAAATGTACTAGGCTTTATAGTGGGATTAAAAAACGAAACAGAAGTACCCCTAAATAAAATTAAGGCAATTACACAAATATTAGATATAGAGCCTGTGTTAACAGAAGAAATGCTGTTAATGGCAAAGTGGTTAAAAAACGAAACAATATGCTATGAAATTGATGCCTTACAGGTTATGCTCCCGTCTGCACTGCGAGCGAAATATGAAAAAATTATCATCATACAGGAAGGACAGGATGTCGCTTTACCAAAAGAAGTGCAGGATATTTTTGGTAAGAGACAAAAGGCTAATTTCAAGGAATTTGAGCGTGCTGGTCTACTGCCTTTATTAAAACAGCTTATCACTAATCATATTGTTAGACTTGAAAATATTGTGAAACAGCAGGGACATGTAAAGGAAATCCGTATGGTCAAAATTTCTGACAATCTAGAAGATATAGAGAAAGCCATAGAAAGTGCAGCAAGAGCAGCCAAGCAGCGCTTTTTAATTGAATGGATGAGGAAACAAATAGGGGAGATCCTAACGCCGCAGGAAATCTATGAGGAAACAGGCGTATCCTCCTCGGTATTGCAGGCAGTTATTGACAAAGGAGCTGCTCAATTTATTCAAGAAGAAGTGTATCGTGATCCTTTTACGAAGGAGGTTTCCCGCACTTCATCCTTACACTTGACAGAGGAACAGGACATTGCATTAAAGGCAATTGTTACATCAATGGCGGAACGAGCTGGGAAAACTTTTTTATTGCATGGTGTAACTGGAAGCGGTAAAACGGAAATTTACTTACAAGCTATTCAGAAGGTTTTAGATGATGGTAAAGAAGCGATTATGCTGGTGCCTGAAATTTCATTAACACCACAAATGACGGAACGTTTTCGTAGTCGCTTTGGTGAGCTTGTTGCTGTCATGCATAGCGGGCTATCTGTTGGAGAGAAGTATGATGAATGGCGTAAAATTCAACAGGGAAAGGTGAGCGTTGTTGTAGGAGCTCGTTCAGCTATCTTTGCGCCTTTTACAAATATTGGTTTAATTATTTTAGATGAGGAGCATGAATCTACGTATAAGCAAGAAGATTCACCGAGATATCATGCAAGAGACGTAGCCATTTGGCGAAGTGAATTTCATAAATGTCCTGTTATTTTAGGAAGCGCAACGCCTGCATTGGAATCATTCGCTAGGGCTAAAAAGGGTGTTTATGACTTACTTACATTAAAGCAGCGTGCTCTGCATCAAGCGTTACCGACTGTTTTTATTGCTGATATGCGAGAGGAGCTTCAAAAAGGAAATCGTTCTATGTTTTCTGAGCAGCTTGTTGAGGCAATGCGTATAAGGCTTGAGAAGCAAGAGCAGATGGTATTGTTTTTAAATCGCCGTGGCTATTCCTCATTTGTGCTTTGTCGTGATTGTGGTACGGTTGTGCAATGTCCGAACTGTGACATTTCGCTAACATATCATCGCACAACTGAGAAATTAAAATGTCATTATTGTGGGTATGAGGAGCGTGTTCCACAAATTTGCCCACAATGTCAAAGTGAGCATATTCGCTACTTTGGCACAGGTACACAAAAAGTGGAGGAAGAAATTTATAAGCTATTTCCTGAGGCAAGGGTGCTTCGGATGGATGTGGACACAACAAAGCAAAAAGGCGCACATGAACAAATTTTACAAGCATTTGGAGAAGAACAGGCAGATATTTTGCTTGGCACGCAAATGATTGCAAAAGGGCTTGATTTTCCGAATATTACGCTAGTAGGTGTTCTAAGCGCTGATACATCATTACACCTCCCAGATTACCGGGCAGCGGAGCGTACATTTCAGCTATTAACACAGGTTAGTGGCAGGGCTGGAAGACATAATAAGCATGGAGAGGTTATTATACAAACGTATACTCCAGAGCATTATGCCATTGAGTTGGCACAAATACAGGACTACGAGCCATTCTATGAACGAGAAATGTTTTTACGTCGTCGTTCAAGCTATCCACCTTATTTTTTTGTTGCGCTTGTTCAAATCTCTCATGAAGATGTTATGATGGCAGCGGAGTATGCTGGGCGTGCGGCAGATTGGCTGAGAGGAAATTTATCTAATCAAGTTGCTATTATAGGTCCAACAACAGCAAGTATTAGTCGTCTCCAAAATAGATATCGCTATCAATGTTTGATAAAATATAAAATTGAACCAAATCTGATTGCTGTCTTACAGCGCCTTCTTGCAATGTATAGAGCAGAATGGATAAAACAGGGGATATTAATGACAGTAGATTTAGATCCATCTACAATCTAACTATTTATCTTCATTCAGCAGAAGACTTCCACCTCTACAGGTGGTGAGATGAATGCGGTTTTGTTTCCTTTCCAGTGGGTGTCCAAACACCTACTGAATGAAGATAAAGCCTCTGGCGGATGTCACGGAATCGGAAAGGAGTTCTTTATGCAAGCACAAAGCCGATTCCGGACGCAATTATGCCGAGGCATAATTGATTAGAAATGATGAAAGAATTATTGAACGGTTGTTTATCTAATATTGACATACAGAGTAGACAAGGCCTTAAAGCCTGAAATAGTAGAAATGAGGAAACAGAAAATGGCTATAAAAAAAGTTGTAGAACATCCAGCACAGGTATTATCTACACCATGTGCAGAAGTTACAGAAATAAATGAAGACATAATTACATTGCTAGATGATTTATATGACACAATGGTTGAATATGATGGGGTTGGTATTGCAGCTCCTCAAATAAATGTTGGCTTACGAGTTGCAATTGTGGAGCTTGGTGAGGAACGAGATATTCTAGAAATGATTAATCCAACTGTTATTGAGACAGACGGAGCGGAAATAGATATTGAGGGCTGCTTAAGTTTCCCAGGGTTATACGGTGAGGTTGAACGCCCTGACTATGTGAAAATCGAAGCTTGTGATCGTGAAGGACGCGTTTATGAGTTAGAAGCTGGAGGTTTTGATGCACGAGCTATTTTACATGAAATTGATCATTTAGATGGCGTGCTATTCGATTCAAAAATCAAACGCATTGTCACAGAGGAAGAACTTGAGGCAATGTACGCAGAAGAGGAGGAGTAATATGACGTCAATCATTTTTATGGGAACACCAGATTTCTCCGCGCCAATTTTGCGTATGCTACACCATGAAGGCTACGATATCAAAGCAGTCGTTACACAGCCAGATCGTCCAGTTGGTCGTAAGCGTGTACTTACACCACCCCCTGTAAAGGCTGTTGCTATTGAATTAGGCTTACTCGTAATACAGCCTGAAAAGCTACGAGGTTCTGAGGAATTACAGCAAATCCTTGATTTACAGCCTGACCTAGTTATAACAGCAGCATTTGGACAAATCTTGCCGAAAGCATTACTAGAGGCACCACAGCTTGGATGTATTAACGTTCATGCATCACTTTTACCAAAATATCGTGGTGGTGCACCGATTCACCAAGCGGTTATTGATGGTGAAAAAGAGACAGGTGTAACGATCATGTATATGGCTGAAAAGCTTGATGCAGGTGATATTATATCTCAGAAGGCTATCCAAATCGAAGAGGATGACCATACAGGTGGTCTATTTGATAAGCTCAGTGTAGTAGGCGAAGAATTATTAAAAGATACACTTCCTTCTATTATAAATAAAACAAATAGTCGAACGGTACAGGATGAGGAGCAGGTAACCTTTGCAAGTAATATTTCACGTGAACAAGAACGTATCGATTGGACCAAAGATGCTGCAACTTTATACAATCAGGTACGGGGTCTCCATCCATGGCCAGTAGCCTATACGACCTTTGAAGATGGAAACTTCAAGATTTGGTGGGCAAAGGTTGGCAACACAAAGCATGATGCTAGTCCTGGTACAGTCGTTGCAATTTCAAAGGATTATTTTGAAGTTGCAGCTGGAAATGGCACAACACTTGCGCTATATGATGTACAACCAGCTGGTAAAAAACGTATGATAGCTGAAGAATACTTGCGTGGTACAGGTTCTAAATTACAGATTGGGGACCAGTTTAAATGAGTAAAAAAAGCGTAGTAATTTGGGATGGAAATGTGCGGGATGCTGCCCTTTCTATTCTTTTAGCAGTAGATAAAAATCAAGCCTATAGCAATTTACTTTTAAGTGAAACGATAAAGCGACATAAAATTGAATCGAAGGATCGTGCTCTTTTAACAGAAATTACGTATGGCACCCTACAATATAAAATGGCACTTGATTATTATTTAGAGCCATTTATTCGTGGCTCTGTGGATCATTGGGTGCGCTGGCTTTTACGATTATCCTTATATCAGATTCATTATTTAACGCGTATTCCTCCGCATGCAGCAGTGAATGAGGCTGTAGAAATTGCCAAACGACGAGGTCATCAAGGTATTGCTTCTATGGTCAACGGTATTTTACGATCTATTTTACGTCAGGGTGTAGCTTCTACTGATGAAATTAAAGATCCAATTGAGCGCCTTGCTATTGAAACGAGTCATCCAGAGTGGTTAGTGCAACGCTTTGTGGATAACTATGGTATGGAAGTAGCGACTGAGATGTTACAGGAAAATAATGTGCCACCTGTACAGACTGTCCGTGTTAATACGACAAAGGTAAATATCGAAGAAGCGATTGCTAGCTTAGAGGTGGAAGGCTTAACGGCTAAAAAAAGCGACATAATGCCAGAATGCTTACATGTTACAAATGGTCAGCCTGCTCGAACAAAAGCATTCCAAGAAGGACTGATTACGATTCAGGATGAAAGCTCGATGATTCCCGCTAATGTCCTACATCCATCTCCTGGTATGCGTGTGTTAGATATGTGTGCCGCACCAGGGGGAAAAACAACACATTTAGCAGAGATTATGAACAATGAGGGTTCGATTTTAGCGACTGATCTTCATCCCCATAAATTAGATTTAATAGACCATAATACAGATCGTCTGGGAATTGATATAGTAGAAACTGCGCCGATTGATGGACGCAAAGCACCAGATTTTCTACAGCCAGAATCATTTGATGCTATTTTAGTCGATGCACCTTGTAGTGGTCTAGGTGTCATGCGTCGTAAACCAGATATTAAATATACAAAGCGTGAGGAAGATTTAGAAAATCTCCAAAAAATACAATTGGCATTGCTTGATGCTGCAACAAAAGTATTGAAAATAGAAGGGAAGCTTGTGTACAGTACTTGTACAGTCGATAAAAAAGAAAATGAGGGCACTGTAACTGCCTTTTTAACAGCGCATCCTGAAATGGAAGCGATACAACTAGAATCTTTACCAACAAAATTAGCGGAAAAGCAAGCAAATGGCATGCTTCAAGTCTTTCCACAAGACTTTGGCAGTGACGGTTTCTTCGTTGCTGCCTTTCGTAAAAAAGGAGAATCCAACTAATGGTGGATCAAGAGAAATTTAATGAACGTATCAATGATTTAGTTGATGAAGCGGAAGAAAAGCCTGTCCGACGAACAAAAAAAGAAAAGCCTAATTTAAAGGAATCTGTCTATTCTTTACAACCGAAGCAGTTAGAAGAGTGGTTAAAGGAAAATGGTGAAAAACCATTTCGTGCAGCACAAATCTTTGATTGGCTATACAATAAACGTGTAAAGACATTTGCTGAAATGTCTAACCTTTCAAAGGGATTACGAGAAAAGCTTGAAGCAAGTTTTGCTTTAACGACATTGTCAACCATTGTTCAGCAAGAATCCAAAGATGGTACGATTAAATTTTTATTTCAATTACAGGACGGCTATTCTATTGAAACAGTATTAATGCGACATGATTATGGTAATTCTGTTTGTGTGACAACACAGGTAGGCTGCCGAATTGGCTGTACGTTCTGTGCCTCTACTTTAGGTGGTTTAAAGCGTCATTTATTAGCAGGAGAAATTGTGGAGCAAGTTGTCAAAGTTCAGCAGACATTAGATGAAGTGGGAGAACGTGTCTCGCATATTGTTATTATGGGAATTGGAGAGCCTTTCGATAATTATGATGCGATGATGAACTTCTTAAAAGTCATTAACCATGAAAAAGGATTAAATATCGGTGCGCGTCATATTACTGTTTCGACTTCAGGCATCGTACCAAAGATTTATCAATTTGCTGATGAACAGCTTCAAATTAACTTTGCTGTGTCCCTGCACGCACCAAACCAAGAGGCACGTCAAAAATTAATGCCAATCGCACGTGCCTATAAATTAGATGAATTAATGGAAGCTGTTCGTTACTATACACAAAAAACTGGCCGACGTGTGAGTTTTGAGTATGGTTTAATGTCAGGAGAAAATGATTCAGTGGAAATTGCAGAAGAATTATCTGCGTTAATAAAAGGAATTAAGTGCCATGTCAACTTAATTCCAGTAAACTACGTACCAGAACGTGATTATGTGCGTACATCTCGTAGTCAAATTTTTGCTTTTGAAAAAACATTAAAGAAAAATGGTATTAACGTAACAATCCGCCGTGAGCAAGGCTCTGATATTGCTGCTGCGTGTGGTCAATTACGTGCGCAAGAGAGATCTGAAGAGACGAGGTGACCAGTGTTGAAATACACAGTCGAAAGTGATATTGGGTTAAAACGAGCAATTAATGAAGACCGTGCTGCATTTTTTAAACGGCCAGATGGGCTTGCACTAGCACTCGTTGCGGATGGCATGGGTGGTCATAATGCTGGCGATGTTGCGAGTGATATGGCAATGAAACAAATGGAACATGTTTTTTTACAGGCAGAAGCACATCATTTTGCATCTACAACATCAAAAGAAGAGTGGTTATTACAAACAGTCAAGCAACTGAATAAAAATATCTATGACTATTCTTTATCACATGAAGACTGTAAAGGAATGGGCACGACATTTATTGCAGTGTTAATAGAAGATAATCATTGCTTCATTGCACATGTTGGTGATAGTCGGGTGTATTATTTCTTTGATGATGGTGCACAACAAATAACAAGAGATCATTCATATGTAAATGTTTTGGTTGAAAATGGAGAAATTAGTGAAGAGGAAGCATTGACACATCCGAAGAAAAATTTCATCCTAAGAGCTGTAGGCACAGAAGAAAGCATTAAACCAGACTTTTATGAAGTGGATTTAGCATCAGAATCGTATTTACTCATTTGCTCTGATGGTTTAAGCAATAAATTAACAGTGTATGAAATGGCATCTATTATTACGTTTCCAGATTCCATAGAAGAAAAGGGAAGAAAACTTGTAGAATTAGCAAATGCCAGCGGGGGGGAAGACAACATCTCCCTCGTGCTGCTCACAAGGCAAGATGAGGAGGTGTAAGTATGCTTGTAGGAAAACGAATTAGTGACCGCTATAAAATTATTGAACTCATTGGCGGCGGAGGTATGTCCAATGTCTATTTGGCACATGACATGATCTTAAACCGTGATGTAGCGATAAAAGTATTACGCTATGATTTTACAAATGAGGATGAATTACATCGACGTTTTCAACGTGAGGCACTTTCTGCTACAAGTCTTACACATCCAAATATTGTTAGTATATATGATGTAGGCGATGATGGAGATCTACATTATATTGTAATGGAGTATGTTCAAGGAAAAACATTAAAGCAGTACATACAGGAATATGCACCAATTTCTCCTGCTAGAAGTGTGCATATTATGAAGCAGTTGACGTCTGCTATTGCTAATGCCCATGAAAATCACATTATTCATCGTGACATTAAACCTCAAAATATTTTAATGGATGCTGAAGGAAATGTGAAAGTAACTGATTTTGGTATAGCAATGACGCTTAGTGCAACATCCTTTACACAAACAAACTCTGTGCTTGGTACTGTACACTATTTATCACCAGAGCAGGCTCGTGGTGGTACAGCAACAAATAGATCAGATATATATGCACTTGGTATTGTATTATATGAATTATTAACTGGAGAATTACCATTTTCAGGTGAATCAGCTGTTTCTATTGCCTTGAAACATTTACAAGCTGAGACGCCCTCTGTACGTGCATTTGATGCTACGATACCGCAGAGCTTGGAAAACGTTGTGTTAAAAGCTACAGCAAAGGATGCTGCTCATCGTTATTCGACAGTTGAAAAAATGCAGGAAGATTTAGAAACTATTTTATCGCCCAATCGAATAAATGAGCCTAAATTTGCAATTCCATTTGATAATGATGTCACTAAGGCAATTCCTATTATAAAAGACCAAGCTATACGAAATGATGAGGATTTAACGAAAACTAGAGCCATTGAACCGATTACACAATCTAAACCGAAACAAGGCCCTAAAAAGACAATTGACAAGGTAGAGCCTATTAAGAAAAAGAAAAAATGGCCGAAATATGTTGCTGGGTTATTTATTGCAGTAATTGCGATGTTCTTATACTTTTTATTTGCTACGGAACTCTTTAGCCCGAAAAAGTCTCCTGTACCTAGTGTGACAGGTTTAACTGTTGAGGAAGCAGAAAAGAGATTAGAAGCAGAGGGCTTTGTTGTAGGTGAGATAAAGTCACGTAATGATGAGGAAGTTGAGAAGGATAAGGTGATTGAAACAGACCCAGCAGAAAAGGCAGAGCGTGTCAAAGGAACGGAAGTGGATATAATCGTCAGTCTTGGAGAAGAAATGACGAAAATTGATAGTTATAAAGGGCGACCATTTAGCCAAGTGGAAGCATTACTAAAGGACACATTTGCGTATATAGACTCTGAAGAAGTTTATTCACAAGAGCCAGCTGGCACCATTATCGATCAGGAGCCAAAGGATGGTACTGAAGTAATCGCCAAAGATACGACTTTATTATTTAAAGTTAGTAAAGGAGTACAATTGGTTAAAGTGGGGAGTATTGTAAATTATACTAAGGCTCAAGCTGAAGCGTATGTAAAAGATAAAGGCTTAAAATTGCATATAGTTCGTGAAGAAAATCACAGTACAGTACCAGCGGGAAGTATTATTTCACAATTGACAAAAGCAGAGGCAGAAGTTGAGGTAGGTTCAACAGTAAGTGTTATTTTAAGTAAGGGACCAGCTAAAAAGCCTGATAAACCTTATTTCAAAACAATTAAGATTGAGTATAAACCGAATGAGGAAGGCTTAGAACAAACCATTCGAATTGAAATTCAAGATAAAAATCGATCAATGCTAGAAACTGATGAAACGTTTCCCATCACGGCTGATACTGAATACCAAATAAAACTTGTTATTGCAGATGGTCAGGAAGCGGCCTATAAAATTATTCGTGATTCGGAAGTCATTGCTGCAGAAAAAATCAATTACGATGATATCAAATAAGGGGGAATTGGATGGCGCAAGGCCAAATACGCAAAGCATTAAGTGGTTATTATTATGTTTATGATGGAGCTCAACTCATACAATGTCGAGGACGTGGGGTATTTCGCAATCGTGGGGAATCCCCACTCGTTGGCGACATGGTAGAATACACGCTAGAAACGAAGGGATCAGACGGTACTATTCAAAAAATAATGGATCGTCAAAATGAATTAGTACGCCCTCCAATTGCTAATATCGATCAAGGTATTCTTGTGTTTTCTGTAAAAGAACCTAATTTTAATACGATTTTATTGGATAGATTTTTAGTTGTCTTAGAATCATTTCATGTTCATCCGATCATTTGTTTAACCAAAATGGATTTGCTAGAGAATCATGAACGTGAAGAATTGCAAGGCTATATAAAAGATTATGAAAGCATGGGATATACTGTACTGCAAACCTATAAAGGGGAGGAAGAATTAATTGAACGGCTTCAGCCGATATTAAAAGGAAAAACCTCTGTGTTAGCAGGACAGTCTGGCGTTGGTAAATCCACACTGTTAAATACTTTAATTCCAGATTTGAATTTAAAAACAGGCATTATCTCACAAAGCTTAGGACGTGGAAAACATACGACACGCCATGTTGAATTAATAGAGGTATGTGATGGTTTATTAGCAGATACACCTGGATTTAGTTCATTTGATTTTGATGATATTGAAAAAGAAGAACTAGGAGCATGTTTCCCTGAAATGGTTCAAGTGGCAGAGGATTGTAAATTCAGAGGTTGTTTACATTTAAAGGAGCCAAAATGTGCCGTGAAGGTAGCTGTAGAGGCGGGAGAAATTCGTGAATACCGCTATAAGCATTACGAACAATTTATGCAAGAAATTATGGATCGAAAGCCGAGGTATTAATGATGATACAAATTGCACCATCAATTTTAGCAGCTAATTTTGCTAAATTAGGAGAAGAAGTAAAGGAAGTAGAAAAAGCGGGTGCCCAGCTTATTCATATTGATGTAATGGATGGTCATTTTGTGCCGAATATTTCCTTCGGCTCTATCGTATTAGACGCCATTCGTCCTTTAACGAATTTACCGCTAGACGTTCATTTAATGATCGAAAATCCTGATCAATATATTGAACAATTCGCCAAAGCAGGGACAGACTATATTACGGTGCATGTTGAAGCTTGCCGCCATTTACACCGTACAATTCAATTAATTCGGTCATTAGGAGTCAAACCTGGTGTTGTTTTAAATCCACATACACCTATAGAATCTATTCAACATATTTTAGAGGATATTGATATGGTGCTGTTTATGACAGTGAATCCAGGTTTTGGTGGACAAAAATTCATTCATTCTGTGGTGCCGAAAATTGAAGCGTTAGCAGCTATTATTAAAGAGCGCAATCTTAATATTGCTATAGAAATAGATGGTGGCATTAATGCAGAGACAATTGTTCCATGTGCAAAGGCTGGGGCGACAATTTTTGTAGCAGGCTCAGCTATTTACAGTAAAGAAGATCGTACCGCAGCCCTTCAGGAAATTCTTGCTGCTGGTGAGGCAGCGATTAAAGGATGACACTAGTTGTTGTTTGTGCTGGTGGTCCTAAAGAGGAGCTATGTTCATTTATTCCATTTACAAAGAAAGAGGATGTACTATTTATTGGGGCTGATCGAGGAGCACTATATTTAATCGAGCAAGGCATTACACCACATGCGATTGTTGGAGATTTTGACTCTTTAACACATGAGGAATATGAGCTTGTGATGAAGCATACCAATGATAGACAACGATTTCAGCAAGAGAAAAATGAAACAGATACTGATTTAGCACTGTTAAAGGCTTATACCTACCAACCATCAGAAATTGTACTCACAGGTGTTACTGGTGGACGCTTGGATCATTATGAGGCAGCAATCCGCTCCATTTATCGTTTGCAAAGGGAGCATCCGAATATTGTCTTAAAGATTATGAATCATGCAAATCTATTACAATTTATAATGCCAGGTACTCACATTATTCAAGCAGATGAACAATACCGTTATTTATCTTTTTTTGCACATGAAGAGCCGATCAAAAATGTTACATTAAGGCAAGTGAAATATGAAACAACCAATGAAGAAATTACTTTAGGTACATCTCGATTTACAAGTAATGAAATAATAGGTGATTCAGGGTCTATATCTTTCTCACAAGGCATATGTTTAATGATAAGAAGCATAGATTAGTGTAAGGAGGAGATAGTCCTGAAAGTCTATACTTTTCAGTTGCCAAAAGTTGTGAGTAGTATTACGCGTACATGTATCAATCTTTTTAAAAAAGACAAGAAAGTAAAAAAATCCGACTAACTCTGGTCGGATTTTTTTTCTGCACTAGCGTTTGAAAACTACTATTAGATTCTTCGATTATAAGATTCTTTTTTTATAGTTCTGAGAAAATAAATCTAAAGCCTCTATTCATTACACTGAAATAATGAATAGAGGCTTTATAGCTGCTTGTTGCACTATATTAAAATGTACAAAGGCGGTTGGTAGTATGCCCAATTAGAAAGAAAAAAATCGATTTGCGCTATATGCCAAATCGATTTTTTAGAAGCGGCGATTAAACGCGCTCGATTTTACCTGATTTTAATGCACGAGCAGAAACCCATACACGTTTTGGTTTACCGTCAACTAAGATACGAACTTTTTGAAGGTTAGCACCCCAAGTACGTTTGTTAGCGTTCATAGCGTGGGAACGGTTGTTACCAGTACGAGCTTTACGTCCAGTGATTACACATTGTTTTGGCATGTTGTATTCCCTCCTTACTGTTAATGCTGAAAGATTATTATTTCAGTTCGGTATTTCACATACCATAATAATTTAACATACCATGACGTTCAGTGCAACAGTTTTCACATAACCTTTCAAGAAAAAAACCTTTACAGACAGAAAACCATTCTCTAATTTTGTTTAATAATAAAGAGAAGGCATCATCTTATTTTCCTCGATAGCCAAGCTTAGCTGAGACATGTTTACCAGTTTTCACTAGAGAATCTGTTAGGTTTTCAATATGTTCTGGAGAAACATTAAAGCTTACAAAGCCTATGCTTACGGCACCTACTACCTCACCAAAACCATTTAGGATGGAGACGGCAATCGAAGAGGTTCCTGCTGTTCTTTCTCCATGACTAATGGCAAATCCTTGTTGTCTTATTATAGCAACCTGTGCCTCGAATTCAGCGATTTCTTCATGTGGCATGAGTTGCTCCATGATTTCTTTTGCTTGAGCAACAGGCATAGCAGCTAATATAACTTTATTTGCAGCACCTATATGCATTGGTATACGAATTCCGAGCTGATCGTAAATACGAATTGGATTAGCAGCGCTGTCAATTCTTTCAATAATAATCGTATCTAATCCAGCAGGTTTACTTAAATAAACGCTTTCCTCTACTTTTCTTGCTAAACGCTCTAATTCAGGTCTTATTTTACTAATGTAATCCATCGTATCATACACTTGTAAACCAAGCTCCATCCATATTGTACCGAGTCGGTATTGTTTCGTCTGCTCATCTTGCTCAATCATTCCTTGCTTAATCATCGCTTTTAAAATTCTATGTAATGTACTAAGCGGCAAATCACATTTTGCCGAAAGCTCTGATATGGACAAGCTGTTTTCACTTGTTTCAGAAGCTAAAACTTTAGCAATCGTCATTGCACGTTCTAATAATTGCATATCATTCCCACCTCTCCTTCCTATTATTTTATTTTTATTCCTTGTCTGCGTCTAGTTCTATAATCACAGTATTATCTTTACATTAGAAAGCATTATAAGTATTCAATTTTATCGCAAAGAGCAGTATGAATATAAAAATTTTTCTAAATATATTGACAGTATAGCATAAAACACATATATTTTTCTTATAAACTTTCCTCTTAACGGAAACGTTTTCCACCAAACGGAAAAGGGGTGAAGGGAATGCATTATTGTTCATCAATGTATGCACCTTTAAAACACGTAATAGTAAAACATCCACAAGATGCTTTCCGAAGCCAGGAGCATCTTAGAGATGAATGGAAAACATTTAACTACTTATCAGAACCAAATTTTGATGAGGCACTAAGAGAATATGCAGAATTTATTGCGATTCTTGAAAAGTATGTTGACAAAATTGATTATTTACCAGAATCAGAGAATGTAGGCTTAGACTCCCTTTATGCACATGATCCAGTCAAATTTACGCCAAAAGGAGCTATTATTTTAAAATCTGGTAAAACTCTCAGACAACCTGAAGCAGCCGTTTATAAAGATTTTTTACAAGAAAAAGGTATTCCAATCATTGGCGAATTAACAGGGGATGCAGTTTCAGATGGCGGCGATATTGTTTGGCTTGATGATCAAACACTTGTTGTAGGGAGAGGGTATCGAACAAATGATGAAGCAATTCGTCAGCTAAAGGAAATGACAGCTGATATCGTTGATGAATTTATTGTTGTACAACTTCCACATGATTTAGGAGAGGCAGAATGTTTACACTTAATGTCCTTTATAAGCATGGTTGATAAAGATCTGGCGGTCGTACATTCCCGATTAATGCCAGTATTCTTCCGTCAGCTATTAATCGAACGAGGTATTCAATTGATTGAGGTACCGAAAGATGAATACGACGGATTAGGCTGCAATGTGCTAGCACTAGCACCAAGAGTATGTATAATTCCACAAGGAAATCCAATAACAAAACAGCAGCTACTTGATACAGGGGCTACCGTTTATGAATACAAAGGTAATGAAATCACAGTAAAAGGAACAGGTGGACCAACTTGTCTAACTTGTCCAGTGGTAAGGGGATAAAGTGAGGGAATGCTCTTCATCCCTCTGAATAGCAAGTATTGCTAGTTATATAAGATATAAAAGGAGACGAAATACATGTTTAAAAATGTTATTGTAAAAAATCCAGGTAATAGTTTTGTAAACGGTTTAACGACAAGTGATTTAGGAAAACCAGTATTGGAGAAATTATTTGAACAACATGAAAAGTATGTGGAAGCGTTAAAAAAATGTGGCGTAGAAGTGACTCAGCTTCCTGCAAATGAGGCATTTCCAGATTCAACATTTGTAGAAGACACTGCTGTTTTAACATCTGAGTTTGCGATTATTTCAAATCCGGGTGCAGAGGCTCGCAATCGTGAAATAGAAGATATCGAACCAACAGTAAAGAAATTCTATGAGAAATTATATTATATTGAAGGTTCTGGAACACTAGATGGTGGAGACGTGCTACAGGCTGAAAAGAAATTTTATGTTGGTATTTCTGACAGAACAAATGAAGAGGGAGCAAGACAATTTAAAGAAATAGTTGAAAAAGAGGGCTATGAGGCAACGATTATCCCATTAAAAGAATTCTTCCATTTAAAAACAGGGATCGCCTATGTGGGTCAAAATCGTATGGTTCTTGCGGGTGAATTTATCGATCACCCGGCCTTTGCTTCCTATGAAAAAATTATCATTCCAAAAGAACATGAGTATTCAGCAAATTGTATTCAAGTTAATGATTATGTGATTATACCAGCTGGCTATCCAGAAACTAACCGTAAGCTAAATGATTTAGGCTACCAAACAATTGAGCTTGAGATGTCTGAATTCAGAAAACATGACGGTGGACTAAGCTGTTTATCGTTACGCTTTTAATCAAATGTACAACTACCCAATCAATTTATAAGGAATAAATTGATTGGGTACTTTAATACTAGAAATATCAGAATATTTATTATATTGGGAATATATAGAAAGTAGGGATGGAATGTGAATAACGGAGAACAACTTTTAAACCGTTCAATGAAAAGCCGTCATTTATTGATGCTATCACTTGGCGGCGTTATTGGGACAGGTTTATTCTTAAATGTTGGCTATACAATCAATCAGGCAGGTCCCGGGGGAGCTTTAATTGGGTATTTGTTTGGTGGTTTAATATTATATATGGTTATGAATTGTCTTGGAGAACTTGCTGTTTATATGCCTGTAACAGGATCTTTCCAAACCTATGCAACACGTTTTATCAGCCCATCAGCTGGTTTCTCATTAGGATGGATGTACTTTGTTGGATCAGCAGCAACAGCAGGGGTCGAATTTACAGCTGCGGGAATTTTGATGCAACATTGGTTTCCAGATGTGCCAATTTGGATCTGGTGTGCAGTGTTTATGGTTCTTCTATTTGTCTTAAATGCATTAACAACAAAGGGTTTTGCGGAGGCAGAGTTCTGGTTTGCGAGTATTAAAGTCATTGCGGTCATAGCATTTATTATTATTGGGGGTGCTGCGATTTTTGGTTTGATTCCATTAGCAGATCGCCCTACACCACATTTTTCGAATTTAGCACCTTCTGGGTTATTCCCGGCAGGAATAAGTATTATCTTTGTCACGATGATGAATGTTATCTTTTCTTATCAGGGATCTGAGCTTGTCGGTATTGCTGCAGGGGAAACGGAGAGTCCAGAAAAAAATATACCACGAGCAATACGGACGATTCTTTTTAGAATCATTGTTTTCTATATTGCTTCTATTATTGTATTGTCTGCAATATTCCCATCTTCTGAGCTGGGCTTATTAGAAAGTCCATTTGTAACGTTAATGAATTTAGCTGGCGTTCCATATGCAGCCGGTATTATGAATTTTGTTATTTTAACGGCTATTTTATCAGTAGGAAACTCATGCTTATATGCATCAACACGCTTGCTATGGTCGATGTCTAAAGAGGGAATGGCTCCAAAATTATTTGGACGTCTCACTAAAAATAAAGTGCCCTTGAATGCATTGATCTTTACAATGCTTTTCTCATTGCTTTCACTATTAACAAGTGTAATGGAAGCAGATGCAGTATTTGTTTTACTCATGTCTATTGCAGGTATATCCGTTACGATTTCTTGGATGGGAATATGTGCTTCTCAATTGATGTTCCGCTATCGTTATGTAAAGGCCGGAGGAAATGTAGCGGATTTAAAATTTAAAACACCATTTTATCCATTAATTCCAGTGTTTTGTATTAGCTTCTGCGTGATAATCCTTGCCTTTTTAGCATTCGATCCAACGCAAAGAATTGGTTTACTATATGGTATTGGATTCTTTATAGCATGCATGATTTTCTACAAGGTTAAATTGAGTAAAACAAATACGGTTTCTTCTGAGCTGGAAATAACAGAACAGGAATCACTGGATAGACAATGAAATGCATTCGATCTTAAGAAATCGAATAAAGGAGACTTTTTTATGAAAAATTATTATTGGGATTCACCTGAAAAATTAAGAGCATTGTTATGTGAAATTGTTAGCTGGGAAAGTAGAACACTAACGAAAGGTGAGAATGAGTTTACTTATAAATTAAAAAATATATTGCAAACGCTTTCTTATTTTCAAGATAATCCGCAATTCATTGAGCTGCATGATGCAGGACTAGGGCGTAATGCTGTAACAGCCTTGTATAAGCATCCAGCTGCGACGGAGACAGTGGTATTAATTAGTCATTTTGATACTGTCCATACAGAGGAGTATGGAGAGCTTGAACCTTTTGCCTTTTATCCAGAAGAATTAACGAGAAAGTTGATGGAGCCTAAATATAAAAAGGATTTACCTGAAGCCGCAAGAATTGATTTAGAATCTGGTAATTATTTATTTGGTCGTGGAACGATGGATATGAAAATGGGACTTGCATTGCATATGCAATTAATCGAAAAAGCAAGCATTGAACAATGGCCCATTAATTTAATTTTAACGGCTGTACCTGATGAAGAAGTGAATTCGGCGGGGATGAGAGCTGCAGTTGTGGAGCTAGTCAGACTTCGTGAACAATATGGTTTAACTTATAAACTATTTTTAAATAGTGAGCCATCGTTTTCACAGGGACCTGCTGATATAAATGAATATATCTATTCAGGAACTATCGGGAAAATTATGCCTGCAGCCTTATTCTATGGGAAAGAAACACATGTTGGCGAGCCATTAAAGGGAATGACCGCGAACTTTATTGCTTCTTATATGACACAGCATATGGAGTGGAATCCAATATTCCGTGAAACAGATCTTGGTGAGAGTACACCATTACCAGTATCCTTACAATTAAAGGATTTGAAAATGGAGTATTCCACACAAACGCCATATCGTGCGGCTGCTCTTTACAATGTGTTCCTATTAAAGAGAACTGCATCCGAAGTAATGGATATATTTGAGCAAGTAGCTTTAGAGGCTATGTCAGCTTGTAATCAGTCCTATCAACAAATTTGTGAGCGTGAAAAAGTCAAAGGTGTTGGTGAGGTGAAAGTCCTACGCTATGAGGCACTTTTGGAGCACGCAATTCATAAATTAGGTACCGAGGAAGTGGCATCCATAAAGCGTCAGGTTCTGGAAAATAGTGTATGGGATGATCGTGAGAAATCCATCCGAATTGTGGATCAGCTAATGATTCGTTGCCAAGAACTTACGCCAGCAACTGTATTACTGTATGCTCCACCTTATTATCCTGCTATCAATTCATCGAATCATCCATTAGTAATTCAATCGATTGAATTGATGAAGAAAACAGCCAAAACATTTGATATTGAAGTAGAGCAAATTCATTATTTTAATGGTATTTGTGATTTGAGCTACGTGAACTATTCAGATGATTCAAATGGATGGACTGCTTTTGAGCGCAACACACCTGTATATGGTGATACGTATAGTATTCCATTTAAAGCCATGTCTGCTTTACAAGGCCCTGTTCTGAATGTTGGTCCCTTCGGCAAGGATGCCCATCAAAAAACAGAAAGATTACATGTGGACAGTGCCTTTAAGGAAATGCCTGTGATGCTTGACACTCTTATTAAGAGTCTATTTTAATAGTAGTAGATTTATTGAGAGCGACTTATGCCTAAATGGAAAAGTCGCTCTTCTTTCATTGGCTTTAGATAGAAGAATTAGTTAATTAGTAACAGGCTTGTTATGGTAAAATAAAAATTAGAAATTTAATTAAAAATAAACGGAGGGAAATAGATGAAGAAATATATTATCACTTTGCTAATCGTATTAGCCTTTCTAACAAACCCATCATCATCTAAAGCGGAAGTACAGTGGGACGGGGCTCAAGTTGCTAAGGGGCAAACGGGAAAAATGACCTTTACAAAAGATGTAAAAGTATATAAGAAAAATGCAAATGGTACGTATAGCTCGATGACAGTTAAGCGCAACAACTATTTCCGAGTGTATGATATTGAAAAGTATGACAATAAAACGTTTTATTGGATGAGCTCGGGATACCGTGTACAAGCAACGGATTTAGTTGTTTTTAAGAAAGTACCTCTGAACATACGCGCTTCTTTTTATGATAATCCTGGCTATATCAACATCAATGGTCAAGCCTCAAACTTAAACTATGGAACACATTATTTAAAAGGATTTGAATATGGTTCCCCTAGCTATGATATTGTTATTGGTGAAAATCTATACTACGATTATACGTACCCATCTGAGGGAAATATTAGAGGGGGCTATATTGATGCCACAGATATTCGCGTTGCCGAAACAATAAAAAGAGACGAAGGACTCTATAAGCTAACAGCCGATACACGGCACTTAAAAGGTCCAATGGCTGGAGGAAATGCGGGAGGAAAATATTCAAAAGGAACTGTTTTTCAATCGTTAGGAATTGAAATAAATGGATATCTTAGAATGCAAGAGCTAGGAACATGGGGAGAAGATTTTATTTTTACATATATTCCTGTAACATTACTCCAACCTGTGCAAGCTCAAGAGAAACTCTATATTCGATATGGAGTTATTGGTAAAGGTAAAAAGTCCAAAGAGCTAAAGCGTTTTGATGAAGTAACTTTATTGACAGAAAAAAATATGACAGCTTGGATTGAGATAGATGGGGAAACGTATTATGTACCGAAAAAAGTCCTAGCTACCATAAAACCGAACGAATCACCGATTATTACAACATCTTTCTTGCCAAATGATACGCTTCAGCAACTAGTATATACGAATGGTGTATATAAGAAAACAGCTAATAACCGTTTTGAGACGCAGAACAACAATCAGTTCATTGACTATCATGAAACGGAACAAACCTTTAATTATGAAAAGGATGGTATCAAATATTTATTTGAAAAGCCAGTTACAGAAGGCTCAAAAGTGACTAGAGTAGAGAACGGAATGAAAGATGAAGGGTTTGTTCGTGCCATTCATTACACATTCACAAAGCCATCAGGTACGTTCAACAATGTTGTGGAAACGTCCTATGGTGAATTTTTTGCACCAGGCTATGGTTATATCAATGGGTATAGCAGCGAACTAAGATCCTATGAATAACCAATCCTTTGCTTTTTTTGCTTGAAGGGTGAAAATCTTAATAAACAGGTGAGGAAAAAGAATAGTTTTTCCTCACCTTTTTGATTTTTGGGCTTTGATCTTACTTCCTATTTAGCTGTAAAAAAATGTATGATTAACTGAACAAGGCATGGGTGGATTTAAAAAATATAGAATTTTTCAATAAAAATGCCGAATTAGAGATTGCTATTGAAGATAAAAATTATTGGAAAAAGATTTAGAATGACCGCCGTGAAAGAGCAATCTTTTCCTATAAAAGAATAGGATAAGGATGAAGGAATTTTAAGACGAGATTGTTTAAAAGCTTGCATATTTGTGGATTGTTTACGAATGAGTATCCTTTAAACAGAATTTCATGAAATGAATGTGAATAGTTAGCTATTTTCAATTGATTTTCAACAATTTTGAGGAGACTACTTGTATTTTTAATTATTTAGACGATAAATATAGGAAATATTATTTACTAAATTGCAATAGGAGCGGACAGTATGGAAAATCAAGAAAAACTTGCTCTCGCTATACGTCAAGAAATGATCTATTTTAATTTGAAGCGTATGCGGACAGTGGCATGGTCATTAATGTATGTATCAGTCGTCATTACAATCATACATTATGGTGAGGTTTTCTTTTCAAAAACAGAAAGAGTGATGGTGCCAGCTTATATTGCGATTCATGTTATTTTGTTTTATATTGATTTGGCTGTTTTATTACTTATTAAAGAAAAGAAAATACATGTTACATTCTTGAACTTACGCAAATATGAAATGATCCTACTTATGTATATTTATATAGTTTTATTGTTAATTACAGCTATCACAGTAATGGATGTATATTATTTTAAACATGCGGCTTTATATGAGGTACTGTTTTTAATTATTTGTACGGTTTTCGCCATTTCTTTTCGTAAGATATATCCACTTGTTGTAGTAACAGCACTAGCAATTTTTATCAGTGCTTATTTGGGTAATGGAATATCAGGTGAAAGTATCAAAGTTTTCCTGCCGATGTCCCTTATTCTGCCAATAGGGTTCGTTATTCAGCATCATATTTACAAGGTTCAGAAACAATTTATAACGCAACATATTTTATTGGGTGAAGAAATGACGAAATCCAAGCAATTATCAATATTATTAGCTGAAAAAAATAATGAACTGTCAGAGCAAGCACTTCGTGATTCGTTGACAAATATTCCAAATCGACGAGCTTTTAATAACAAACTTGCGCAAATAGGGCAGCAGCTTCATAAAACCAAAAACATAACAGTGATGATGATTGATATTGATTTCTTTAAAAATTTCAATGATCATTATGGTCATTTACAAGGTGATGAGGCATTAATCAAGGTTGCTGCTGTACTAGACGAAATTGCTGGAAAGTATAATGCATTTGCTGCACGATGGGGAGGCGAAGAATTTGTAATTATCAGCCAACATGCATCCAAATTTGCTGAGCATGTTTGTGAAGAAATTTTAGAGGAAGTCCGTAGTTTAAACATTCGTCACGAACATTCAAAAATAGCCGATACCGTAACAGTCAGTATCGGAATGTGCCATGCCAAAATTTCAACTATTGAACAATTAGAAACATGCTGTGAATTAGCTGATCAAGCATTATATAAAGCAAAGCAAAACGGACGTAACAACTTTTATGGCAAAAATGAATTATTCGATGAAGAAGTATTTTATCCTATATAATGCAAGTGAAACGTTGATACAGAGCGTTTTCATGCCCTCTTAGGTTGCTTATTGTATAACGAAAGTGTTACAATATAGTTTAGTCAAAAAGAGCCAAGGGGGCATTTCTATGTCAATTGAATTAAACAATGAATTCGGCCAAATTGATATTTCAACAGATGTACTTGCACAAATTGCTGGTGGCGCTGCTGTAGAATGCTACGGTATTGTTGGCATGGCATCTAAACATCAAATTCGTGATGGTCTTACTGATATTTTACGTAAAGAAAACTTTGCAAAAGGTGTTGTTATTCGACAGCAGAACGACGATCTACATATCGATATGTACATTATTGTTAGTTATGGTACGAAAATCTCCGAAGTGGCTTACCAAGTACAGTCGAAAGTGAAATATACAGTGGATAAAACGTTAGGTATGAGCGTTAAATCTGTCAATATTTTTGTGCAGGGCGTTCGTGTAGCGAATGATTAAGAGGAGGAACTAAATCGAATGCAGTCTTTAGACGGAATAAAGTTTGCGGAAATGGTGCAAATGGGTGCTCATCACCTATTCCAAAATGCAAATTATGTTGATTCATTAAATGTATTTCCAGTGCCAGATGGCGATACAGGAACGAATATGAACTTATCGATGACATCTGGCGCCAAGGAAACAGAGCATTCTGCCTCAGAGCATATCGGCAAAACAGCACAGGCTTTGTCAAAAGGTTTACTTATGGGAGCGCGAGGTAATTCTGGCGTTATTCTATCTCAGCTTTTTCGAGGCTTTGGGAAGTTTATCGAAAAAGAAGCTGCAATTGACGCTAAGGGATTTGCAGGTGCCTTCCAAGCAGGCGTAGATACGGCATATAAAGCAGTAATGAAACCTGTTGAAGGTACGATTTTAACGGTTGCTCGTGAAGCGGCAAAAAAAGGCGTTGAAGTGGCTGAAACTGAAAACGATATCATTAAGGTGATGGAGGCATTTACAGCGGAAGCAAAAGCATCATTAGAGCGTACACCTGAGTTACTTCCAGTTCTTAAAGAAGTAGGTGTTGTTGATAGTGGTGGTCAAGGTCTTTTATTTGTGTATGAAGGGTTTTTAGCTTCCTTGAAAGGTGAACCATTACCAGAGAAAAATGAAGCAACGTTAGATGATCTAATCAATGCAGAACATCATAGAGCACAGGATTTCATGAATACTGCGGACATTGAATTCGGTTATTGTACGGAAATTATGGTGCGATTTGAGGAAGGCAAAGAGCCTTTTAGTGAAGAACAATTTAGAAACGAACTAAATCCACTAGGTGATTCTTTGCTAGTGATTTCAGATGAAGAAATTGCGAAAGTGCATATCCATTCTGAGCAGCCAGGTGCTGTTTTAGCAATGGGACAAAAATATGGTAGTCTTATTAAAATTAAGGTTGACAATATGCGTGAACAACATTCTGCAATTGTTGGTGAGGATCATAGAGCAACGACTACAGTCAAAAAGGTTGAAAAACATCCATATGCTATAGTAACAATTGCAATGGGTGAGGGCGTAGCTGAATTACTTCGTTCAATCGGTGCATCTTACGTAATTGAAGGTGGTCAAACAATGAACCCTTCAACTGAGGATATCGTGAAAGCAGTGCAAGAAATTGGTGCTGATAAGGTGTTAATTTTACCGAATAACAAAAATATTGTCATGGCAGCTGAACAAGCGGTTGAGCTTCTAGATATTGAAGCAGCAGTAGTACCTACTAAAACTATTCCTCAAGGTATGGCAGCTATTTTATCGTTCAATCCAGAAGCAACAGTTGACATAAACCAAGCAGCAATGAGCGAAGCGTTTGCTAACGTAAAAACTGGGCAAGTAACTTATGCAGTGCGTGATACGTCTATAGATGGAATTCAAATTCATAAGGATGATTTCATGGCTCTTGCAGAAGGGAAAATTGTGTTATCTACACCTGCATTAAAAGATGCTGCTGAAAAGGTAATTACTGATTTAGTAGATGAAAATGCTGAAATTGTTACAGTTATTTATGGTGAGGATACAACTGAAGAAAATGCCTCAGAGTTAGTGAAATTTATCGAAAAGAACTATCCAGAGGTAGAAATTGAGCTATTTAATGGTAAACAAGGATTATATCCATATATTATTTCGGTAGAATAATTAGATGCTACTTAGCAAATGAATAGATAAAGCAGTGCACAGTTCGTGTACTGCTTTTGTTTATGCTATAAGGAGAATAGAAGATAATTACTAACTTACAGTAGCCATAAATAAACAACTCATTGTACGTACCTAGAGGACGATAAAATTGGAAATACTGGAATATAAGCCTTCCTAGGTTGCTGTATGTAGAGAATGGACAATAAATAGCAATATTCTCATTGTATAAATTATAGTCGTGTAAATTTTCTGAAAGTTGATAAATTATTGCTTTACTTTTATAGTTACTATCAAGCATGATATAAGTAAATGTAAATATTATTATATGGATAGAATAGAGGGGTGTTTGAATGAAGTTTACTTCAGTATTTGATATTATTGGACCCGTTATGATTGGGCCTTCCTCCTCTCATACGGCAGGGGCAGCTCGTATTGGGCGTGTTGCTAGGGATCTATTTGGTAGACAGCCTAAGTGGGCTAAAATTCACTTATATGGATCATTTGCTGAAACGTATAGAGGGCATGGAACAGACGTTGCATTAATCGGAGGGCTTTTAAATTTTGATACATTTGACGAGCGTATTAAAATAGCTTTTACTGAAGCCGAAAAAGCTGGGCTAGATTATGAATTTATCCCAGAAACTGCGAATACTGAGCATCCAAATACTGCACGTCTTGTCATAGGTGATGATGAGGGGGAAATGTCTGTCGTTGGTATTTCTATTGGCGGCGGTAAAATTGAAGTAAGTGAAGTAAACGGTTTCAAGCTACGTTTAACTGGGGGAATGCCAGCCATTCTTGTAGTACATGATGATCGGGCAGGCTGTATTGCCAATGTTGCTAATTGCTTAGCGATGCATGATGTCAATATCGGTCATATGGAGGTTTCACGTATTGAGAGAGGATTAACAGCTCTGATGGTAATTGAAGTCGATCAAAATATAGAGGAAAAAGTATTGCAACAAATTTCATTAATACCACATATCACGAAGGTATCAAAAATTAACAACTAGGGGGTGTCTCACGATGGACGTATTGTTTCATAATGTTCGTGAACTTGTTGAACGAGCAGAGCAAGAGGGTAAACTAATTTCTGAAATTATGATTGAGCAGGAAATGTTAATAACGGGACGCTCGCGAGAAGAAATTATGGGGCAAATGGATCGTAATCTAACGGTCATGGAGGAGGCTGTTGAACGTGGCTTAAAAGGTGTGCAGTCTGTGACAGGCTTAACTGGTGGAGATGCCGTTTTGCTTCAAACTTATATAGCACAAGGAAAATCCTTATCTGGAGATTTATTATTAGATGCTGTCAGCAAGGCGGTTGCAACGAATGAGGTTAATGCGGCGATGGGAACAATATGTGCAACACCAACCGCAGGCTCAGCTGGGGTTGTTCCAGGTACATTATTTGCTGTTAAAAATAAGTTAAATCCAACACGTGAACAAATGATTCGCTATTTATTTACTTCGGGTGCCTTTGGTTTTGTAGTTGCCAATAATGCCTCCATTTCTGGTGCTGCTGGTGGCTGCCAGGCAGAGGTTGGCTCAGCAGCAGGTATGGCTGCGGCAGCTATCGTTGAAATGGCTGGTGGTACACCGCAACAATGTTCTGAAGCGTTTGCCATTACACTTAAAAATATGCTAGGTCTTGTTTGTGATCCTGTAGCTGGGTTAGTAGAGGTCCCATGTGTAAAACGAAATGCAATGGGAGCGGCTAATTCACTTGTGGCAGCTGATATGGCCCTCGCAGGTGTCACAAGCCGTATTCCTTGTGATGAAGTAATTGGGGCGATGTATCGAATCGGACAATCTATGAGTCCAAATTTAAAGGAAACTGCCCGAGGTGGTTTGGCTGCGACACCGACAGGTAAAGCGATTAGTAAAGCCATTTTAGAAAATGGTGGGTTACAGAGTATTAAAGCAATTCAATAAGTTGCTGACTAAACATGCTATCTATTTATGGGGTAGCATGTTTATTTTATCACGATGGGTTAGTACTTTAGCACCCTCTACATACTTGGAAATAACATTCTCTTACGTTTCATTATTTTTGATAGTATGATATTTAATAAAAAAATTTAAATTTTTTTCTAACAAGGGTGTGAGTGAGGTAATGGATTTACGCAATTTAAAAACATTCCACGTTGTTTCGACTTATCTTAATTTTACCAAAGCAGCTCAACTATTAAATTACAGTCAGCCAACGATTAGCCAGCAAATTAAGGCGTTAGAGGATGAGATAGGCCATACTTTAATCAATAGGATGGGAAAGAAAATGTTTCTTTCTCAAGTCGGAAAGATTTTAAAGGAGCATACAGATAAATTATTTAACATCCTAGAAGAAATGGAGGAGGATTTGAAAAATTTTGAAAAGCCTTATGGTCATTTAACAATTGCCGCTCCAGAATTTTATTGTGGATATTATTTATCCCATATTATAGGTTCATTTTTAAAGCTATATCCACAGGTAAATTTAAAGCTTCTATGTGCGAACAGTAGGGAAACAGCTGCACTTGTAAGCTCTAATCAGGCAGATTTAGGATTTGTAGCAGGAAAGCCTAATTATTCAGGTATAGAAGGAGTTCTACTTGAGGAAGAGGATTTAGTACTAGTCGGTAACCCTAATATTATAAAGGACAGAACAACTGAGGAAATATTTGATGAATACCCATTTATAACCTACGGATTGGATGATAATATAAGAAGTTGCCTTCGTGACATTCAATGTGACCCAAAAACAATTGTCGAATTTGGAAGTGAAGAGGCTATAAAAAGAGCGGCTGTGGGACAAGTGGGTTTAGCATTACTAAGTGATATATTGATAAAAAAGGAGGTAAATAAGGGAAGTCTTCAGGTGTTAAATCGTTTTCCTAAAAGGTTACCAACATATTTGATTTATCCACATAATTCTAAGGAATTTAGTAATGTGAGTACGTTTATCGATTTAGTGAAAGATACTTGGCGAACGATTTAAATATAAAAATGAAATGACCATCGCTCTTTTCTGCAAATGTATTGTAGAATGGAGCGTTTTTATTATCAAATTTTTAATAACATAAATAGGAAAACATAGGAAATGTTCTTTATCTATATGTAAATTTATCAATAGTTACTATTAGAAATAGCAATTTTTTATTTTCGATACTATCACTTACAATTTAGAAGACGGAAATTTCAAAAAAAGGGGATGACGTTGTGGGAGAAATAAAAGCGTTTATAAAATGGGGGACTGCTTATGGGTAAATTTGTAACTAAAAAAGATACAGAATTAAATGATCAACAGAAAGGAATAAATGTATATGTCTTAATATTTTGCCTTATCATTCTATCAGCTGTGTTGACGTATATCATTCCGGCAGGTGAGTTTCAACGAGAAGAATTGAATGGACGAGAAGTGATCCAGCCAGGGACCTTTACTTACACGGATATGAACCCAATAGGATTCTTGGATGTTTTTAGCAGTATTCATTCAGGTATGATGCAGGGTGCGAGTATTATTTTCTTTGTTTTAATTGTTGGAGGAACCTTTGGAATACTCTCAGCAACAGGGGCATTAGAATCGTTTATTGCAATGCTATCAGTGAAAATGGCAAAGCGTGAGATGTTGATTATTCCCGTGTTAATGTTATTTTTCGCATGTGCAGGTTCATTAATGGGAATGTCTGATGAAACAATCGTTTATGTGGGCATACTTGTCCCACTTGCCATTGCTTTGGGCTTTGATGCTATTACAGGATTCGCTATTGTCATTCTTGGAGCATCAGTTGGCTTTTCAGCAGCAGTAATGAATCCATTCACTGTCGGGATAGCGCAAGAAATAGCTGGACTGCCACTGTTCTCTGGAATTGCTTTACGTCTTATCATTTTTGTCATTTTATATGTCATAGCTACCGTTTATGTCTATCGCTATGCTAGGAAGGTAAAAAATAACCCTTCACTCGGTTTCTATGGAAATTTTAAATTTGGCAATAAGGAAGGACTTGCGAATCAGTCAATCAAGATGGAATTAAGTCATAAGCTCGTTATGTTAACATTTCTCTTGAATTTCGTTGTCCTGATGTATGGTGTCATTAAATTAGGATGGTATATTACTGAAATAGCTGGCTTGTTTTTATTATTTGGTATTTTAATGGGGCTTATTGGAAAGCAATCGCCATCCCGAATTGCTAATTCCTTTATGAAAGGTGCGGGAGATTTAATTGGTGGTGCATTAATTATTGGTTTAGCTCAAACGATTCTTGTTATTTTTAATAATTCCGGGCTTATCGATACTATTTTATATCATACAGCCTCAATACTTGATACTATTCCTCCAGCATTAAATGCGGTAGGTATGTTTGTTTTCCAGCTATTTTTGAATTTTTTGGTGCCATCAGGGAGCGGACAAGCTGCCTTAACTATGCCAATCATGGCTCCTTTATCTGATATGATCGGTGTTACAAGGCAAACGGCAGTTCTTGCTTATCAATTTGGTGATGGTATGTCTAATATCATTTTTCCGACAGTCGGATTCCTTATGGCTGGACTCTCAATTGCAGGGATACCATGGGGAAAATGGATAAGATGGATTCTACCTTTCATGTTATTGCAGGTTACGGTTGCTGTTGTATCACTAATTATTGCGCAGATTATTCAGTATGGGCCGTTTTAAAAAGGAGTTTTACTAATGGAAATCATAAATTTAGAGTCTTTGACAAAAAGAGCAATTGAAGACAGAAGATATCTTCATCAATACCCTGAGCTTTCTGGTCAGGAATTTGAAACAAGTAAATTCATTCGAAATAGATTGATGGAGTTGAATATTGACATATTGTCTTTTGGACCACCTAGTGTTGTTGGATTAGTAAAGGGGTCAAAAGGTTCGAAAACTATAGCACTAAGAGCAGACATAGATGCGCTGCCGATTGTTGAAGAGGGAGAAAAAACATATATCTCTAAAAAACCAGGGATTGCTCATATGTGTGGTCATGATGGTCATACTGCAATATTACTAGCTGTTGCTGAATGGCTATCGAGAAATGAGGTTGAACCAAATGTTGTACTCATATTCCAATCTGCAGAAGAAATCACACCGAGTGGAGCTGACTTACTAATTAAACAAGGTATTTTAGAAGGAATAGATGCTATTTTTGGTATTCATTTATGGCAGGGTCTTGAAAAAGGAAAAATTGGGTTAACTCATGGGCCAATGATGGCTTCCATTGATGATTTTGAAATTGATATCAAAGGATACGGTGGCCATGGATCGATGCCTCATGAAACAATTGATCCCATCTATATTGCAAGCAGTTTAATCCAAGCCTTTCAAAGTATAATAAGCAGAAGCATAAATCCAATTGAAGCAGGAGTTATTACAGTAGGAAATGTTCAAGCTGGTACAACGTATAATATTATCCCTGATTCAGCGAGATTAATAGGAACAATAAGAGCATTGACGCCAGAAACAGTCAATATCATTCAAACAAAAATGGTCAATTTAACAGAGGGAATATGTCAAGCTTTTGGTGCAGAAGGAAAGGTTCGTTTTATAATAGGCACCCCACCGCTTATAAATGATCCAAATGAGTCAAAATTTGTGGAAAACATTGTTTGCAGAGAATTTGGGCATGAAGTATTTGAATTGGTTAATCCAGTTATGGGAGGGGAGGATTTTTCCTATTATTTACAGAAAAAACCTGGTGCCTTCATCTTTGTCGGTATGGGTGGAGAAAAGAGTCAATATCCACATCATCATCCAAAGTTTGATCTTGATGAAGATGTGTTTCCTGATGCGATAAAGTTATTTATTGAACTAGTAAATCATTATCAATAAAGGATTTGCATGAAGTAGAAAGGATGTTAAACATGAGAATAAAGAAAGTTGAAGTGTTTGCTGCGCGATTATTATTAAAAGAACCTTTTATCATTTCATATGTTCATTTAGATGATATGCCAACCATATTTGTAAGAATTGAAACGGATAAGGGGATAGTAGGCTGGGGTGAGGCTGTTCCTGATCAAAATGTAACAGGAGAAACTTGGGAAAGTACTTATCAAATTATTAAACATGAATTAGCTCCATTAATTATAAATGAAGACCCATTTGCTATTGATCGCATTCATCAAAAATTTAATCATAAGATAAATGGCGTTCCTTCTGCAAAAGCTGCACTAGATATAGCTATCTATGATCTAATGGGAAAAATTACAGGGCAGCCAGTATATCAATTAATTGGTGGGAAAGCACATGAGGAGCTACAGGTTCCACGAGTAATTAGTATTAAAGATCCTCAGGAGATGGCGGAAGATGCACGGAGTTTTGTGGCAGCAGGTTTTAGGAATATAAAAATGAAGGTAGGTACCAACGCAGACACTGATATTGAAAGAATTAAAGCAGTCAGAAATGCTATAGGAAACACTATTCAACTTCGTGTTGATGCTAACCAAGGCTGGAATAGAATTGAGGCATTAAAGGTAATACACGAAACGTCTGATTGTCATGTGGATTGGTATGAGCAGCCAGTGAAGGCACATGATATAAGAGCTTTAAAAGAAATTAGATCTGTTGTAAATAATAAAGTAATGATTGATGAAGGTGTACATAATATTTACGATTTAGTGAATGTTATTGAGATGCGAGCAGCTGATATGCTTAATATTAAACTAATGAAATCTGGTGGCATTTATCCTGCTTTAGCTTTAGCGAGTTTAGCAGAGGCAGCCGACATGCCATGTCAAGTTGGTTCGATGGTTGAATCAGCTATCGGTACAATGGCTGGAGCACATCTAGCGATGAGTAAAAACATTATTCAAACAAATGAGATGGTCGGTCCCCTCATGTTTATAAAGGATGTGGCTAAGGTCCACTATAATGGAGATGTCATTCAATTTAGTAATAAGCCAGGACTAGGCATAGAAGTAGATGAAGCATTTGTAAATGAAATTACTCGTTTTTCCTGTGAAATTAACAAACCAGTATGATAGGAATATTTACATTTTTAAACAATATGTAGAATAGAAATATTGAAAGGCCCTACCTTCAATTTGAGGTAGGGATTTTTTAGTGCATTTGAAAATGTTTATTGTAAGGAAAGACTGTAGATTTATGATACAGTGTAAATGAAAAAGCTATTAGCTACATAGAACATTTAACTTATCTTCATTCAGCAGAAGACTCCCACCTCTACATGTGGTGAGATGAAAGCGGTATTGGTTCCTTTTCAGTGGGTGTCCAAACACCTACTGAATGAAGATAAAGCCTCCGGCGGATGTCACGGATTTTCAAAGGAATGAATTGTACGGGCACAATTCAAAATCCGGACGCAATTACGCCAAGGCGAAATTGATATAGCCAGCATCATGAAAGGAGTTGTCGTACAAGATGACTGATTTAACGAGTCCAGTCACCGGATTAAAGGGAATCGGGAAGGAAACTGCAGGACATTTAGAGGCATTAGGCATCGAGACGATAGCAAATTTATTATGGATGTTTCCACATAGACATGAGGATTTTCGGTTAAAGGATTTGACACAAACACCCCATAATGAGCGTGTTACCGTTGAGTGTAAAGTTGAGCGTGAACCGACAATTTTGTTTTTAGGTCGCAATAAATCAAGATTACAGGTGACAGTGCTGGCAGGTCGCCATTTAGTAAAGGTTGTTTTTTTTAATCAAGGCTATTTAAAGCAAAAGCTTATTCCAGGAGCTATTATTACGGTCACAGGTAAGTGGGACAGAGGCAGACAGGTAATCAATGGAACATCTGTCACATTTGGTCCAAAGACAGATCAAGTTGATTTTGAACCTGTTTATAGCTTGAAGGGCTTGATTCCGCAAAAACGATTTCGTAAATATATGCGACAAGCGTTAGATGACATTGGCGCAGAGATACCAGATGCTATTCCATTACATTTACAAGAGGCCTATAAGCTTGCACCAATAGCTGATGGTCTTGAAGGGATTCATTTCCCTCTTGATGCTGAACATGCAAAACAGGCTAGACGACGCTTTGCCTATGAAGAGTTACTATTCTTTCAGCTACGAATCCAAGCTTTACGAAAAATTAGAAAGGATAGTGAGCATGGCACTATTATACAATATGATTTACAAAAACTGCGTGCCTTTATTGCATCGTTACCTTATGAATTAACGGCTGCTCAAAAACGTGTGGTCAATGAGATTTGCAAAGATCTGAAAGAACCGCATCGTATGAATCGTTTACTTCAGGGAGATGTTGGGTCAGGGAAAACTGTTGTTGCGGCAATCTGCCTATATGGGGCTGTTACTGCAGGCTTTCAGGGAGCGTTGATGGCGCCGACAGAAATATTAGCAGAACAACATGCTGAAAACTTGACAGAATGGTTTGAGCCATTTGGTGTACGTGTCGCTTTACTATCTGGATCAACAAAAACAAAAGAGCGTCGCTTGCTTTTGGAGGAGCTTGCTAAAGGAAATATTGATATTTTGATTGGAACACATGCCTTGATTCAGCCGGATGTTATTTTTTGTAATCTTGGTTTTGTTATTACAGATGAACAACATCGTTTTGGGGTTGAGCAGCGTAGAATCCTGCGCGATAAAGGGAATAATCCAGATGTACTTTTTATGACAGCAACCCCTATTCCACGTACGCTTGCCATCACAGCGTTTGGAGAAATGGATGTTTCCATTATTGATGAAATGCCAGCAGGACGTAAGCAGATTGAAACGCACTGGATGAAAAAGGAGCAATTCGGCTCTGTTTTGTCAAAGCTTGAAATGGAACTTGCTGCTGGTAGACAGGCTTATGCGATTTGTCCACTCATCGAGGAATCAGATAAGCTTGATGTCCAAAATGCAGTTGAGATTTATGAGCAGCTTGCTACGTATTTTAGCGGACGATACCATGTTGGATTAATGCATGGTCGTCTGACAGCTGATGAAAAAGATGCTGTTATGCGTGCCTTTAGTGAGGGGGCAATAGATGTGCTTGTATCAACAACAGTTGTTGAGGTTGGGGTGAATGTACCGAATGCAACTTTTATGCTTGTTTATGATGCAGAACGCTTTGGGCTAGCACAATTACATCAGCTGCGAGGGCGTGTTGGACGTGGGGAGCACCAGTCGTATTGTGTATTACTAGCTGACCCAAAATCAGACGAAGGGAAAGAGCGAATGCAGTCAATGACGGAAACGAATGATGGATTCCGGCTGGCTGAAAAAGATTTGGAGCTGCGTGGACCAGGTGATTTTTTTGGTCGGAAGCAAAGTGGTCTGCCAGACTTTAAAATAGCAGATTTAGTACATGATTATCGCATTCTTGAGACTGCGAGAAAAGATGCTATCGAGATACTTGAGACAGATGCTTTTTGGCATCATGATGACTATCAAGCGTTACGGGCAATGCTTGAACAGTCAGGAGTATTGCAAGGAGAACGCTTCGATTAATAATCATTCAGATGCTATCAATAGGATGTAAGGGCTTGTTTTGAAAACAGGTCTTGCATTCTTTTTTTATAGTCTATATACTGATATTAGTACCAAGTGCTAATAACAACTAAAAAGGTGGCGAATGATGTTGAGACGAACGAAAAAAGAGCGACAGCGACTATTATCTGAAACGATAGCTGAAAATCCATTCGTCACAGATGAACAGCTTGCAACACAGTTTCAGGTGAGTGTCCAAACGATTCGTTTAGATCGCATGGAATTAGCAATTCCAGAATTGCGAGAGCGAATTAAAGATGTTGCTTCGAAAACCTATGAAAATGAAGTAAAATCACTACCGATTGATGAAATAATCGGAGAAATTATTGATATTGAATTGGATAATCGTGCATTATCTATTTTTGACGTAAAAGAAGAGCATGTTTTTCAACGCAATGGCATCGCCCGTGGACATCATTTGTTCGCACAAGCAAACTCATTAGCGGTAGCGGTTATTGATGACGAACTGGCATTGACAGTGCATTCGAATATAACATTTGTGAAACCTGTTAGAGCTGGAGATCGTGTTATTACAAAGGCAGTTGTTATCGCACGTAATGATGAAAATCATCGGACAAAAGTAGAGGTAACATCTACGGTAAATGGTGAAACTGTTTTTGTTGGTGAATTTGATATGTACCGCACGAAAGGTTAAGGTGAACAACAATGAAATTAGCGCTTGATGGAATGGGTGGCGACAACGCACCAAAATCAGTTGTTGAGGGTGCGCTTTTGGCGTTAGAGCAAATTCCAAATTTAGAAATACAATTATATGGTCAACAAGAAAAGCTTGAGCCATTTTTAAAAATACATGATCGTTTGACTGTTATACATTGTGAAGAAGTTGTGGAAGGAACTGACGATCCTGCACGCGCTGTTCGTCGTAAAAAGGATTCATCTATGGCGAAAATAATGGATGCAGTGGAAGTGGGGAAAGCAGATGCATGTCTTTCTGCAGGCAATACAGGAGCTTTAATGGCAGGAGGTCTGTTTAAAGTCGGTCGAATTGAAGGGATTGCTAGACCTGCGCTTGCGACTACATTACCAACATTAGATGGTAAAGGCTTTTTAATGCTAGATCTTGGTGCAAATGCAGATGCACGGCCTGAGCATTTATTGCAATATGCAATTATGGGTGATATTTATGCCAAAAAGGTTGGTGGCTTACAAAAGCCGCGTATTGGTTTGCTGAATATCGGTACTGAGGATAAAAAAGGGAACGAATTAACTAAAGCTGCTTTTGAACTGTTAAAAGAAGCAGATTTAAACTTTATTGGCAATGTGGAAGCACGTGATTTACTAAAAGGGGTAGCAGATGTTGTTGTAACAGATGGTTTTACAGGAAATATGGTGCTGAAATCAATCGAAGGAACAGCGGGTGCTTTATTTTCAATGCTGAAGGAGGCATTTATGTCTTCTACAAAAACAAAAATTTCAGCAGCTCTGATGAAAAGTAATTTACGGGATTTGAAAAATAAAATGGACTATACAGAGTATGGCGGTGCAGCTTTATTTGGCTTACAGGCACCTGTTATTAAGGCACATGGTTCATCCAATGCAAAAGCCATTTACAGTGCAATCCGCCAAGCAAGTACAATGGTAGAGCATACAGTGATCTCAACGATTACCGAGACAGTGCGTCACTTAGAAATTGATTAACTTCTTTCAGTTGAAAGAAGTTAAAGCCTCCGGCGGATGTCACGGAATCGGAAAGGAGTTCATAAAGGATGTTAGCCTAAAACCATCGCATCCATGCGATAACGGCTAACTGACCTGCATCACGCAGGCCTAAGCACAAAGCCGATTCTGGACGCAATTTTGCCGAGGCATAGTTGATTAAAAAGGGGTTAACGAAGAATGACGAAAATAGCATTTATTTTTCCTGGTCAAGGCTCACAGACAGTAGGTATGGGGCAGGGGTTTGTTGAAAATTCAGCAGACAGCAAGGCTTTTTATAATCGTGCAGATCAATCACTTGGCTTTGAATTATCGAAGCTTATGTTAGAGGGGCCTGCTGAGGAATTAACATTAACATACCATGCACAGCCAGCTCTATTAACAACTGGTGTAATGGTTGCAGAAAAATTGCAGGCAGCAGGAATTACGCCAAATTATGCTGCTGGACATTCACTTGGAGAATATGGAGCACTAGTTATAGCAGGCGTGTTATCTTTTGAAGATGCAGTTTCTGTTGTGCATAAGCGTGGTCTTTATATGAATGAAGCTGTACCTGCTGGACAGGGGGCAATGGCAGCCATTCTTGGGATGGAGCTTGAGGCACTGCATGAAGTAACTGAAAAAGTATCTGAAGCAGGTCATCCGGTTCAGGTAGCAAATGTTAACTGTCCAGGGCAAATCGTTATTTCTGGTACAAAGGAAGGCGTTGAAAAAGCCTCTGTAGCTGCAAAGGAAGCAGGTGCCAAACGAGCAATTCCTTTAGTTGTTAGTGGTCCGTTCCACTCAGAGTTAATGCGTCCATCCTCTGATAAATTAGGAGCAACATTAGCGACTATATCATTATTAGAGCCTCAGATTCCAGTAATTGGTAATGTTATGGCAAAAGAATTAGAGAATGTCTCTGCTATTCAACAAGAATTAGTAGAACAAGTTTATAGTGCCGTACAGTGGGAAGCTTCTGTGCGTGAAATGATTGCGCAAGGTGTTGATGTCTTTATTGAATGTGGTCCAGGTAAAGTATTAAGCGGCTTAGTGAAAAAAATCGATCGCTCTGTTGCAACTTATTGTGTTTATGATGAAGCATCGTTAGAGGCAGTGATAGAAGCGGCAAAGGAGTGGACAATTAATGCGTAAATTAGAGGGTAAGGTAGCCGTTGTAACAGGCGCTTCGCGTGGAATAGGACGCGCTATTGCATTAAAGCTTGCTGATGAAGGAGCTAAAGTTGTCGTTAACTATAGTGGCTCTCAAGCAAAGGCAGAAGAGGTTGTCGCAATGATTCAAGAAAATGGCGGAGAAGCTATTGCCGTACAAGCGAGTGTGTCACAAACAGAGGAAGTTACAGCATTAATGGATACAGCAGTGAAGACATTTGGTTCACTTGATATTTTAGTTAATAATGCAGGAATCACACGTGATAACTTGTTAATGCGTATGAAGGAAGACGAATGGGATGACGTATTAGATACAAATCTTAAAGGTGTTTTCCTTTGCACCAAAGCTGTAACACGTCAAATGATGAAGCAGCGAGCAGGGCGCATTATTAATATTTCTTCTATCGTTGGAGTTGCTGGTAATGCTGGGCAGGCAAATTATGTAGCTGCTAAAGCTGGTGTAATTGGATTAACAAAAACAACAGCAAAGGAATTAGCATCGCGAAATATTTTAGTAAATGCGATTGCACCAGGATTTATCGAAACAGAAATGACAGATCAATTACCAGAAGAATTAAAGCAGGGAATGCTAACTCAAATTCCACTGGCGAAACTTGGGCAGCCGGAGGATATTGCAAAGGCAGTAGCTTTTCTAGCTTCAGATGATGCAAATTATATGACGGGTCAGACATTGCATATTGATGGCGGCATGGTGATGTAATTTCAATTAGTCATCAATAAGTTTTTTTTGTATAATCATTTGAGGGGAGGTGAATGATTTGTCTACAGTATTAGATCGCGTAACAAAAGTAATCGTGGACCGCTTAGGCGTTGAAGAAAGCGAAGTAACACTAGAAGCTTCTTTCCGTGATGATTTAGGTGCTGATTCATTAGATGTAGTTGAACTTGTAATGGAACTTGAAGACGAGTTTGATATGGAAATTTCTGATGAAGATGCTGAAAAAATCTCAACAGTAGGTTCTGCAATTTCATACATTGAAAGTAAATTAAACTAATTTCATTTTAACTTTATTCAAAATTGATCACCATTATAGGTGCTGACATGAATGCGGTAAGTGTTTATGAGATAGTTGAATAAAGTTAAAGCCTCTTGCAGAAATTATTACTGTTCTGATTCGAATATTAAGAGCAGATTTATATTGCTAAGGTGTATTTAAAAGGGTGCGAAATGGTTCATTTTTTGAACTATAGTCGTCCCTTTTTTTGTCTTGGAAATTAATTTGCAAAAAAACTTCCAAAACATTGTATTTAAGCCGAATTAATTTTGCATAAACGCCTTGAAAAAGGTACACTAAGACGGTAGAAACTATTAGGAAGGCAGATTGTTCAATGGCTATGAAAAGAAAAGGAACTATGCAGAAATCTGGCGTACTTCCTGAAAAAGTACGCAATCAATTCGAGCTGTTACAGCATGAATTAAGTATCACATTTATTAATAAAAATTTATTGTATCAAGCATTCACGCATTCATCTTATGTGAATGAGCATCGCCGTAAATTGTTTACGGATAATGAGCGTCTTGAATTTTTAGGAGACGCAGTACTTGAACTGTCTGTTTCTAAATACCTCTTTGAGAAATACCCTAGTATGAGTGAGGGCGAGTTAACGAAGCTACGAGCATCTATTGTATGTGAGCCATCTCTTGTTATTTTTGCAAATGAATTAGGTTTTGGTCGCTTCGTATTACTCGGAAAAGGTGAGGAATTGACAGGTGGACGGGAACGCCCAGCGCTACTTGCTGATGTTTTTGAGTCATTTGTAGGTGCTCTTTATTTAGATCAAGATTTGCAAACGGTCGTGTCATTTTTAGAACGTATCGTGTTCCCAAAAGTAGAAATCGGTGCTTTTTCGCATGTGATGGATTTTAAAAGCCAATTGCAAGAAATGGTACAACAAACAAATAACGGATTACTTCATTACGAAATTATTGATGAAAAGGGTCCTGCACATAACCGTACCTTTGTATCAAGTGTTCTATTGAATGGACAGGAGCTTGGTATTGGTCGAGGGAAATCGAAAAAAGAAGCCGAGCAGCAAGCTGCACAATGTGCAATGCGAACAATGCGTGAGCAAGCTGCGAAAGAGGAGGCTTAATAAATGTTCCTAAAACGACTCGAAGTGATTGGCTTTAAATCTTTTGCGGAGCGCATTGGAATTGATTTTGTACCTGGTGTTACAGCAGTTGTCGGACCAAATGGCAGTGGGAAAAGTAATGTCACTGATGCTATTCGTTGGGTACTTGGGGAGCAATCGGCAAAGTCGTTACGTGGATCTAAGATGGAGGATGTTATTTTTGCTGGCAGCGATTCTCGAAAGCCGCTAAATTTTGCGGAGGTAACATTAGTTTTAGATAATACAGATGAACAACTTGCTTTTTCATATACAGAGGTCAGCGTAACAAGACGCGTATACCGTTCAGGTGATAGTGAATATTTATTAAATAACCAACAGTGTCGCCTGAAGGATATTACGGACTTGTTTATGGATTCAGGTCTTGGAAAAGAGGCATTTTCAATTATTTCGCAAGGCCGTGTTGATGAGATTTTAAATAGCAGACCCGATGACCGACGTTCGATTTTCGAAGAGGCAGCTGGTGTATTAAAGTACAAACTGAGAAAGAAAAAGGCAGAGCATAAACTTGTTGAAACAGATGAAAATTTATATCGTGTGTTAGATATATTACATGAATTAGATAGTCGGCTTGAACCGCTTGAAATTCAGGCATCGAGTGCAAGAGATTATGTGCAAATGTCTACAGAGTTAAAAGATTTTGATATCGCTATTCTTGTGCACGATTTAAAAAATTGTGCACAATCTTTGCATGCTCTGGAAGCTGAGTTCACAGAGTTATCTGAGACAGAGCAAAAACAAGCCCATTCCATTGTTGCTGTCGAAAAACAAGCAACAAGTATTCGCAAACTGTTAAAGGAGCTAGATGACTACTTAGATACTACTCAATCGGACTTTGTGAATGCGACAATGGAAGTCGAACGCTGGGATGGTCGTAAGGCATTGATGGCAGAGAAGCGACAAAATGCATCGAATCAATTGCTGCAATTGAATGCCTCATTAGAGGAGGCAAAGGCTGAGGTAGAGGCTCTGATTTTACAGGAAGCAGAAAAAAAAGAGCTATTTACGGTGAAGCAGCAAGACGTACTGGTGTTAAAACAGAGCATCAAGCAACTGGAACAATCATTAAATCGCTCTGTTACAGAAATTGAGCAAGAGATTGAAGAGCAAAAAAACCGCTATATTGACTCTTTAAATGAAGAGGCAACGATTAAAAACGAATTAAAGAATATTGATCAGCAATTGGAGCAGCAAAAAGCGATGGCAGCACGAATGACAGATCAAACAGATGAAATCGGACAAGAGCTTGCCCAAATTATTACAGAAAAAGAAAAGCTAGCTATGGCTCACAATACTACAACAAAGGATTTGCAAGGAAAGCTTGAGCAGTATGAATCATTGCAAATAGAGCTTAAAAGGGTCAATGCATCTTTTAATGAAAAGCAGGACATGCTTTATAAAGCTTATCAACACCAACAGCAGCTTAAGGCTAGAAAAGATACATTAGCAGAGCTTGAAGCTGACTTTTCAGGTTTCTTCCAGGGTGTTAAAGAAGTATTACTGGCCCGTGATAAAGGTGAGCTCGTAGGTATTGAAGGGGCTGTCGCTGAATTAATTCAAGTAGACGGAAAATACTCCCAAGCGATTGAAACAGCCTTAGGTGCAGCTTCTCAACATATCGTGACAATAGATGAGCGTCATGCTCAACAGGCTATACATTGGTTGAAGCAAAAAAGAGCTGGTCGTGCGACATTTTTGCCAAAGACAGTTATGAAGTCACGTAAAATCAGTCCATCTACTATTCAATTAGCAATAGAGCATCCTGCTTTTGTACAAATGGCGGAGGGGCTTGTGACGTTCCATGAGGATAATCGTACAATTGTTGAGAATCTTCTAGGCAATGTAATTGTTGCATCAAGTTTAGAGGGTGCAAGTCAAATTGCTCGATTATGTGGTTTCCGCTATCGTGTGGTGACACTTGATGGTGATATTGTTAATGCAGGTGGTTCATTGACTGGTGGTGCAACGAAGCAACAATCTTCGCTTTTTACAAGAAAGGCTGAATTAGATGGTCTAATTGTCAAATTAGAAGCGTTGGAAGCATCTATTTTTAGTGCTGAACAGGCTGTTTCAGTGGAAAAGGAGAAGCTAGCAGCATTGCGAGATCAAGTAGAACATTTGAAACTTGTAGGCGAGCAGCTTCGAAAGGACGAATTACAACAGGCAAGTCGTATTCGGGAGCTTGATGTTGTCGAGAAAAGCTTATCCGCACGCGTATCCTATGCCTCAAATGAGACACAAGATGTTAAGACACGCGAGCAAACATTATTAGCTCAAAGGGAAGTGGCTACAAATCGTTTAACAACCCTTGCGACAGAGCTATTAGAGATTAATGGTACTGTAGAGCACCTTAGCAAAATAAAGCTACAGAGCGAAACGGAGAAAGATGTGCTGCGTGAACAATTGGCAGAAAAACGCTCCAAATTAGCAGTTATTCAAGAGCAAATGTCCCAAGTACAAATTGCTACAGCAGAAATAGCTTTACAATTAAACAAAGCTCAGCAAAAGATGGATAGTATTTCTCAGGAAATAATCTGGCTACAATCTGATGAATCAACAAAGCTTTTAAGTGATGAAGAAGTAGAGGAACAGGTTGCTACATGGAAAGAGAGAAGAGATTCATTACAAAACACGATTACTCAGAAAAAGGAAGAAAAAGTAGCACAACAGCAGCAACTCGCTACTTTTGAGGATCAGCTTAAAGAATTGCAACGTATACATAAAGGTTACCTTGAAGCAATACGTGCAAATGAGCTAAAACGGAGTCGCTTAGAATTTGAAATTAAAAGTTTTAATGAGCAGCTAGAGGAAAACTATCAGCTAATCCTTGAGGAGGCTGAGGAGATTGCAATAGATATTAAAGATGAAGAACATATGAGACGTAGAGTGAAACTGTTGAAAAAATCAATTGAAGAGCTTGGTCCTGTTAATTTGAGCGCGATTGAAGAATATGATAGAGTGCTAGAACGTCATTCATTCTTGACAGAGCAACGTGAGGATCTTCTTGCTGCTCAGGAAACATTGCATGAAGCGATTAAAGAAATGGATGAGGAAATGACATTGCGATTTAGCGAAACGTTCTATGCTATTCGTGAACAATTTAAACGTGTATTCCGTGAATTATTTGGCGGTGGGCAAGCAGATTTAGTATTACTGGAGCCGCAAAACTTACTTGAAACAGGTATAGAAATTGTGGCCCAACCTCCAGGGAAAAAATTGCAAAATCTAAGTTTGCTTTCTGGTGGTGAGCGTGCACTTACTGCCATCGCATTACTATTCTCCATCTTAAATATACGACCTGTGCCATTCTGTATTTTAGATGAGGTTGAGGCAGCGCTAGATGAGGCAAATGTAGTTCGATATAGTCAATACTTGAAAAAATTTAGCCAAAACACACAATTCATTGTCATCACCCATCGTAAAGGAACGATGGAGGGAGCCGATGTATTGTATGGGATTACAATGCAGGAGTCTGGTGTCTCGAAACTTGTATCAGTGAAATTAGAAGATGAACCCGTACTTGCGGAGCAAAGGAGCGAACAAGCATGAGTTTTTTTAAACGTTTAAAAGATAAGCTGATGGGTAATCCAGCAGAAGAAGAAGAAAAAGTTGTAGAAGTTAATGAAAATGAGTCTGGAACTGCTGACGAGCAAAAGCATGAGGATGCCGCAGAGCCTACTCTTATCGAAGCAACTGTAGAGGAGATTGACAAAGTAGAGGAAACTTCAAAAACGGAGAGTCCTATTGAAACAGAACTTCCTGAATTAATGGAGGGACCTGAGCAGCAAGAAGTGCAAGAGGTTGCGATTGTGGAAGAGAAAAAACCTTCTGCATGGTCCATTACGCAAAAATTCAAAGCTGGTCTGGAAAAAACACGAAATTCCTTTACCTCAAAAGTAAACGATTTAGTGGCACGTTATCGAAAAGTGGATGAGGATTTCTTTGAAGAACTAGAAGATTTATTACTGCAGGCTGACGTTGGCTTTGAAACAGTTATGGAGCTAATGGATAAATTACGTTTTGAGGTTCAACGAAAGAATATTAAAGATACAAATGGCATTCAAACAGTAATCTCTGAGAAGCTTGTTGAAATTTATGAGCAAGGTGAAGAAGATTTAATTGATTTAAACATGCAGCCCGATGATGACCTAACAGTGATTCTATTTGTTGGAGTAAACGGCGTTGGGAAAACAACAACAATTGGTAAACTCGCGCATCGTTTAACATCTCAGGGTAAAACAGTTGTTTTGGCTGCGGGTGATACGTTCCGTGCTGGAGCCATCGATCAATTACAAGTATGGGGCGACCGTGTTGGCTGTGAAGTCATTAAACAATCAGAGGGTTCTGACCCAGCAGCAGTAATGTATGATGCTATTCGTGCAGCGAAAAATCGCAAAGCAGATGTGTTAATTTGTGATACAGCTGGACGTTTACAAAACAAAGTCAATTTAATGAATGAGCTCGAAAAAGTACATCGTGTCATTTCACGTGAAATACCTAATGCACCACATGAAGTATTATTGGCTTTAGATGCAACCACTGGTCAAAATGCACTTGTGCAGGCTCAAACGTTTAAGGAAGCGACAAATGTTACAGGAATTGTCTTAACGAAGCTTGATGGTACAGCAAAAGGCGGTATTGTCCTCGCAATCCGTAATAAATTACACATTCCTGTTAAGTTTGTAGGCCTTGGTGAGAAGATGGATGATCTTCAGCCATTTGATGCAGAACGCTATGTCTATGGTTTATTTGCTGAGGGGTTAGATAAAGAATTACAAAATAATGAGGAATCTTGATTCAACAGATCTTACTGTATCAAAAGTGAAACGTCAGTACAAAATACGCCCATCTCTATAGGGGTGAGCTAGATGCTATTTTTCCCTATTCAGTGGGCGTACAAACCACTAAATAAGATCTTCATATCCTGGGAAAACGCCTGAGTGACCAACATTGTACTACTGACGCTACGTTAGCACTACGCTTTCGCGCAAAAAACATCTGTTGGCCTAAATCCTCTGGAAGATGTCACAGATTTTGAAGAGGAGCTTTTCGGGGGGCTCAAAAAAATCCAGACGCAATTATGCTTGGGCGTAATTGATAGTTGTGTAATTTAGTTAGTGAAACGTTCGTATGTGAAATGGACAATTCATTGTTTAAAAGGGAATGCTGGCAATTGGTGTAAGACACCTGAAAGCAGTGAATGGAGGCTTTTAGACAAGGGAATTGCCTTGACACAGACGGGCGTATTTCGTTATGATACAAATGACTAAGGACAGGAGGAGAAACATTCGATGCTACTTGAAAAAACAACACGCATGAACTTTCTCTTCGATTTTTATCAAGCATTATTAACAGATAAGCAACGAAGTTATATGGAACTGTATTATTTAGATGATAACTCACTTGGAGAAATCGCTGAATTATACGGAATTTCACGTCAAGCTGTTTATGATAATATTCGTCGAACAGAAGCGATGCTTGAAGAATATGAAGAAAAACTTTGTTTATTAGACAAATTTCAAAAACGTACACAAATGCTTGCGCAGCTAACAGCAGGAATAACAGGACAAAGCATGACGGCTGAAGAACAGCTTGCGCTTATTGAGCAGTTGAAAGAATGGGATTAGGAGGCGAAAGCAATGGCTTTTGAAGGATTAGCGGAACGACTCCAAGGAACGATCCAAAAGATTAAAGGTAAAGGTAAGGTATCGGAACAAGACGTTAAAGAAATGATGCGTGAAGTCCGATTTGCTTTAATCGAGGCGGATGTTAACTTAAAAGTAGTCAAAGAATTCGTGAAAAAGGTCAGCGAACGTGCAGTTGGTGTAGATGTTATGCAAAGCCTAACACCAGGCCAGCAAGTAATTAAAATCGTACAGGACGAATTAACACAACTGATGGGCGGTGAGCAAAGTCCCATTAAATTTAATACAAAGCCACCAACAGTTATTATGATGGTCGGCTTACAGGGTGCAGGGAAAACGACGACTACAGGTAAACTGGCAAATGTGCTACGTAAAAAATATAACCGTAAGCCCTTGCTTGTAGCAGCTGACGTTTATCGTCCAGCGGCAGTTCAACAATTACAAACGTTAGGAAAACAGCTATCATTACCTGTTTTCTCCTTAGGAACAGACGTATCACCAGTAGAAATTGCGCGTCAGGCAATTGAAAAAGCAAAAGAAGAGCATCATGACGTTGTCATTATCGATACAGCTGGTCGCTTGCATATTGATGAGGATTTAATGCAAGAATTAAAAGATATTCGTGGGTTAAAGGAGCCAGATGAGGTATTTCTAGTTGTTGATGCAATGACTGGACAGGATGCTGTAAACGTAGCAGAAAGCTTTAATGAAGCAATTGGTATTACAGGGGTTGTTTTAACAAAGCTAGATGGTGATACACGTGGTGGTGCGGCATTATCTATCCGTTCTGTAACACAAAAACCAATTAAATTTGTCGGAATGGGCGAAAAAATGGATGCCCTTGAACCATTCCATCCAGAGCGTATGGCATCTCGTATATTAGGTATGGGTGATGTTCTGTCACTAATCGAAAAAGCGCAAGCGAATGTAGATGAAGCCAAAGCTAAAGAATTAGAAGAAAAGTTCAAATCCCAAACCTTTACATTCGATGATTTTGTTGAACAATTACAGCAAGTCAAGAAAATGGGACCTCTTGATGAAATTCTAAAAATGCTTCCAGGTGCTAACAAAATCAAAGGCTTAGATAATGTAAAAGTAGATGATAAACAAATGGGCCGTGTAGAAGCAATTATTTATTCGATGACAAAGGCAGAGAAGACAAATCCGGAAATCATTAATGGTAGCCGCAAAAAACGTATTGCAAAAGGCTCTGGGACATCTATTCAAGAGGTAAATCGTCTCATAAAGCAATTCGATGAAATGAAAAAAATGATGAAGCAAATGACTGGTATGGCAAGTGGTAAAGGGAAGAAAAAAATGAAATTACCAGGCTTTGATTCATTGTTTAAATAATAATTTTTAGGTGTTAAGAAAAAACACTTTACAAACAACCTAAACATTGATAATATACTATCTTGTGTGAAACTTATTCGGAGGTGCTATTAATATGGCAGTTAAAATTCGCTTAAAACGTATGGGAGCTAAAAAATCTCCTTTCTATCGTATCGTAGTTGCAGATGCTCGTTCACCACGTGACGGTCGTCAAATCGAAACAGTTGGTACTTACAACCCACTAACTCAACCAGCTACTGTAAACATCGATGAAGAGAAAGCTCTTAAATGGTTAGCTGACGGTGCAAAACCATCAGATACAGTGCGTAACTTGTTCTCAGAACAAGGAATCATGGAAAAATTCCATAACCAAAAATTCAGTAAATAATCGGGGGCGACGTTTTTGAAGCAGCTGATTGAAGCAATCGTTTTACCGTTAGTCGATTATCCAGAAGAAGTTCGTATTGAGACGGATGAAAATGCAAATCGAATTGTTTATAAACTTTTTGTTCATTCAGAGGATCGAGGGAAAGTCATAGGCAAACAAGGGCGAGTAGCGAAAGCGATTCGTACAATTGTTTATTCAGCGGCAGGTAGTCACCATCAAAAAAAAACCTACGTCGATATATTGGATTGATAGAATAGATGTTCACGCTTTTTTACACGCGGCAAGCACAGGAGAGTCCTGATTGGTATGTTTACATGCATTTAGGAATTCGGAGTGGTCTTGAGCATGGAGCGTAAAATCTGGACTATGGAGGAGGGAGCTTGCCGGTTCCTTCCTTTTTTTATCTCCTTTATGTATGGGAGGTTGAAAAGAATGTCATCTGTTACTTTGTGCCTCATAGGTATATACTTAAAGCAATTATATTGAGAGAAAATTGAGCATAATAACATTGAGATACTTTAGCTAAAACATCTTCTCCAAAATGTTTAGCTGCTTTTTAGAAAAAAGTGAGAGAATGGTTACTTTTAAACTCTGATTAGCAAGTAGCTTAAAGGAGACAGTATGTTTTATCATTTTTTATCTTCATTCATCAGAAGACTCCCACCTCTACAGGTAGTGAGATGAATGCAGTTTTGGTTCCTTTTCAGTGGGTATCCAAACACCTACTGAATGAAGATAAAACCTCTGGCGGATGTCACGGATTTTCAAAGGAATGAATTGTGCGTGCACAATTCAAAATCCGGACGCATTGTTTATCTGTGCGAAAGCGAAGCGACAGCAACAATTACGCCAAGGCGAAATTGATATGAGGTGAAATTTGTGGAATGGTTTAATGTAGGTCGTATAGTCAATACGCACGGAATTCGTGGTGAGGTGCGTGTTTTATCAACAACAGATTTTGAAGAAGAACGATTTGCAGTAGGGAATAGGCTTGCAGCATTTAAAAAAAATGATAAAAAACCGACATGGGTAACAATTGTATCGGTACGTCGTCATAAAAACTTTATTTTATTAACTTTTGAAGGCATGGACAATATTAATTTTGTAGAGCCTTTTAAAGAAGGTATGCTAAAAGTTACAAAGGACCAATTGTCAGATGATTTATTACAGGAAAACGAATTTTTCTTTCATGAGATTATGGGATGTACAGTTGTTTCTGAAGAGGGCGAAACGATTGGCGTAGTGTCAGATATTCTTCAAACAGGTGCCAATGATGTATGGGTGGTAAAGGGTGCTAAAAAAGAGCATTACATCCCATATATCGAAGACATTGTCAAGGAAATTAATGTTGATGACAAGAAAATTGTGATTCATGTAATGGATGGTCTACTATGATGAATATTCATGTGTTAAGTCTGTTTCCTGATATGTTTACAGGCATTTTTGGTGCCTCAATATTGAAGAAGGCACAGGAAAAAGGCGCTGTTCAGCTAGAAGTTACTGATATTCGAACATTTTCAGGTAACAAGCATAATCAAGTGGACGATTATCCGTATGGCGGTGGTGCGGGGATGGTGTTGAAGCCTGAGCCGATGTTTAGCGCGGTAGAGGCGATTACAGCTGGGAAAAATCCTCGAATCATCTTGATGTGTCCACAAGGGGAACGCTTTACTCAAAGAAAGGCTGAAGAGCTAGCACAAGAAAAGGAGCTTGTTTTTTTATGCGGTCATTACGAAGGTTATGATGAACGCATTCGGCAGCATCTTGTCACAGACGAAATTTCCATTGGAGATTTCGTTTTAACTGGTGGAGAGCTAGGAGCTATGACGGTTATAGATAGTGTTGTACGATTACTACCTGGCGTTTTAGGGCAGGAAGAGTCCCATATACAAGACTCATTTTCTACAGGTCTTTTAGAGCACCCTCATTATACGCGACCAGCTGATTTTCGCGGAATGAAAGTACCTGATATTTTACTATCAGGGAATCACGCAAAAATTGAGCAGTGGCGTGAAGAGCAGTCACTCAAAAGAACATTGGAGCGTCGCCCAGATTTACTAGAAAACTATCCATTAACAGATAAACAAAAAGTGTATGTAGAAAATCTTAAAAACAACCATTAAGATGCTTGATTGCTGTTTATATTTGTGGTAACATCTAATCTGTACTTCTATGTGAAGTACTGAATTACGGTGTTCCGCTGTGGCATAGATTGCGTGCAAGAGCATCTGTCTAAGGAGAGAAAACAATGTCAAACATTATTACAGAAATTACAAAAGCTCAGCTTCGCACTGATCTACCAGCTTTCCGTCCTGGTGATACTGTTAAGGTACACGTGAAAGTAGTAGAGGGTACTCGTGAACGTATCCAAGTATACGAAGGTGTAGTTATTAAACGTCGTGGTGGCGGTATTAGCGAAACTTTCACAGTTCGTAAAATTTCTTACGGTGTAGGTGTTGAACGTACTTTCCCTGTACACACACCAAAAATCGCTAACTTAGAAGTTGTACGTCGTGGTAAAGTACGTCGTGCTAAACTTTACTACCTACGTAACCTACGTGGTAAAGCTGCTCGTATTAAAGAAATTCGATAATTATGGCTTAAAAGTGAGGGGCTTGTATTGCAAGCCCCTTTTCTTTTTGCTTGTCATCTTAAATAGCTATCATCTAAAATGGGGATAGACAAGGGGGCAAATCTCGATGGAAAAACAAGTGAAGGAAAAGAATGAATTATGGGAATGGACGAAGGCACTTCTAATTGCATTTGCGATTGCAGCAGTTATTCGTTATTTTTTATTTACACCGATTGCAGTAGATGGTGAGTCTATGATGCCAACCCTTGAAAATGGCGACCGTATGATTGTGAACAAAATTGGTTATAAAATAGGAGAGCCAAAACGCTTTGATATAGTAGTATTCCATGCTCCAGAGAAGAAAAACTATATTAAGCGTGTTATTGGGCTGCCAGGAGAGACATTAGAATATAAAAATGATCAATTATATATAAATGGTGAACCGATCGATGAGCCCTATTTAGATGCCTACAAATCACAAATTACTGAAGGTACATTAACAGAAGATTTTTCATTAAATGATATTAATGCGTCCTTAAAAAATGATGTCATTCCAGAGGGCTTTGTGTTCGTAATGGGAGATAATCGTCGATATAGTAAGGATAGCCGTCATATTGGGCTTGTTGATCAAAAAGAGATTATCGGGAATACAAGTTTAATTTTCTGGCCGTTTAGTGATATAAAAATTGTAAAGTAATGCAATGCAAGAAAGGGAGAACTCACACTCCCTTTTTCTTTTAGTTTAGGAGGTATAGATATGACTATACAATGGTTTCCAGGGCATATGGCAAAGGCCCGAAGAGAAGTAACAGAAAAATTAAAGCTTGTTGATATTATATTTGAATTAATTGATGCACGTTTACCATTATCCTCGCGTAATCCAATGATAGACGAAGTGATCAATCAAAAACCACGTCTTCTTATTTTAAATAAATCAGATATGGCTGATGAGCAGGAAACAAGGAAATGGGTAGATTACTTTGCACAGCGTGGTCATAAGGCAGTGGCCATCAATTCTCTTGAAGGTAAAGGCTTACAATTGGTAACAAAAGCAGCACAAGAAATTTTAAAAGAAAAGTTCGAGCGTATGAAAGCGCGTGGGATGAAACCAAGAGCAATCCGAGCGATGATTGTCGGCATTCCTAACGTAGGAAAATCAACCCTAATCAATCGCCTAGCTAAAAAAAATATTGCAAAAACAGGGAATACCCCAGGGGTAACAAAGGCTCAGCAATGGATAAAGGTTGGTAAGGAGCTTGAATTACTTGATACTCCAGGTATTTTATGGCCAAAATTCGAAGATCAGGAAGTAGGCTATAAATTAGCATTAACAGGTGCTATTAAAGATACCATTACAAATATGGAGGATTTAGCTGTCTATGGTCTACGTTTTTTATCTACTCACTATCCAAAGCGCATGGAGGAGCGCTATGGCTTTGAGTTTCTCCATGAAGATTTAGTGGAAACCTTCGACCATATCGGTAAGCTTCGCCGCGTCTTTGGACAAGGTGGCGAAATTGTTTATGACCAAGTAGCTCAATTAATCGTACGTGATATTCGAGGCTTACAATTAGGTAAATTAACATTTGATTTTGTAGATGAGCAACTGGAAAAAGAGGCATTAACAGAAGAATAGAAGCATATAAAACGGCTGTCGAGAAAATGAATAATCTCGACAGCCGTTTTTTAACTTTTTATCTCGATTTAGCAGATCTTTACTGTGCGTAAGTGACTTAATATTTTTGGATTTTCACAAAAAATGTTATTTTTTTAACCTTATTTTAACCTTTTGTCTTTATAATCTATCTGCAAGGAAATAAATTCAATCAAAATCTGATGAAAGGAGGAAAGTGACGCACAACCAAAACTAAAGTAAACTTTAGTCATAGTGTTGAAAAATTAAATAGGCAAGGGACTCTTTGTGAATATTTAGTCAAAATGAAGGTGATTTCCGTTCCAG